>CAZUZE010000029.1:7026-15271 GCA_964624565.1 uncultured Robiginitalea sp. | reverse complement strand
GATTGCCCTGATCGGCATCGGGGAGGCACTTGGAATATCTCTTGGCATGACCGCTGGCGCCATCATTTCGGGGGCCTATTTCGGGGATAAAATGTCCCCCCTGAGCGATACGACCAACCTCGCCCCCGCCATGGCCGGGGGGGAGCTCTTCAGCCACATCCGGTATATGACCTATACCACTACCCCTACGATCCTCATCACCTTGCTGGTCTTTATCGGGATTGGGTTTTCCCTTGAAACCTCCGGGGATGCCGACACGGAAGGGATCCTGAGGTCCATAGAAGAGGCTTTTAACATTACCCCCTGGCTGTTTGTGGTGCCCCTGGTGGTCATTTTTATGATTGTCCGCAAAACACCTCCCCTGGTGGCCCTTTTGATAGGAACCCTGCTGGGCGGTGTTTTCGCCCTGTTCTTCCAGCCTGGCGTGGTGGCGGGGATTACCGGGACGGATACGCTTAACTTTGAATCCGGGTACAAGGGCATCCTCAATGCCATTACCGTGAGCACGTCCATCGAAACGGACAATACGGCCCTGAATGCCCTTTTTACGGCCAAGGGGATGACGGGGATGCTGGGCACCATCTGGCTGATCGTATGCGCCATGGTTTTCGGGGGGGTTATGGACGGGATCGGCGCCCTCTCCAGGATCACCAGCGCCCTGCTGGGTATGGCCAAATCCACCTTCAGCCTTTTTGCCAGTACCGTGGGCAGCTGCCTGGCACTGAATATTACCGCCTCGGACCAGTACCTGGCCATCGTGGTCCCGGGTAAAATGTTTGCAAAGGCCTATGAAGACAGGGGGCTCGCCCCGGAAAACCTGAGTCGGACCCTCGAGGATTCGGGAACCGTCACCTCGGTGCTCATACCCTGGAATACCTGTGGGGCTTATCACAGCGGGGTTTTGGGGGTCCCGGTGGCGGATTATTTCTTCTTTGCCATTTTCAACTGGCTCAGCCCGGTGATGACCCTGTTGTTTGCCGCCCTGGGTATCCGCATCAAGCAATTGGTCCGGCCGGGTTCGGAGTAAGCCCCCCATTCCCGGGGGCACCCTTTTTCTGCAGCTTCCGCTTCCGTCCCGGTGATTGTTTTTCCCTGAAAACGCTTCAGGAAAAGCACCTTTTTTGATACCTTCGTCAAAAAGCAACACTATGGCAACAGTAACTCTGAAAGGAAGCGAAATACACACAACGGGAACCCTGCCGGAGGTAGGGACCCCGGCACCCGATTTTACCATGACCCGGGGGGACCTCAGTACAGCCTCCCTTGCTGATTATCGGGGGAAAAAGCTCGTCCTCAATATCTTTCCAAGCATCGATACCGGAACCTGCGCCCAGTCCGTCAGGGCTTTTAACAAAGAGGCGGCAGGCCTGGAAAATACCCGGGTGCTCTGTATTTCCAAAGACCTGCCTTTTGCGCAATCCCGGTTCTGCGGGGCAGAAGGCATAGACAATGTCGAAATGCTGTCTGATTTCCGGGATGGTAATTTCGGGGAATCCTATGGGCTCAGCTTCTCCGATGGCCCGCTGAAGCCCCTGCACTCCAGGGCCGTTGTTGTTATTGACGCCCATGGCAAGGTTTGTTACACACAGCAGGTGGCGGAAATTGTCGACGAACCGAATTACCAGGCCGCCCTGGAGGCAGTTCGCAATGCCTGAGCCCTCTTTTTTTGCGAACCGCCTCCGGAGTATCGGCTTTGCCGCCAAAGGAGCCCGCAGGCTGCTCGCCACGGAAGGGAGCATACAGGTGCAGTTTGGGATTGCGATCCTCCTGTGCATCGGGGGGTGGTACTTCGAGATCAGCCGGGTGGAATGGATGTTCCAGCTCCTGGCAATCGGGCTGGTTATGGGGCTCGAGGGGCTCAACACCGCCATCGAGGCCCTTTCGGACTACGTCCAGCCCAACCGGGATCCCCGCATCGGGCATCTGAAAGACATATCGGCAGGTGCGGTGCTGATCGGCTCCATCGCCTCCTGTATCGTTGGCCTGATCATTTACCTCCCGAAGATTTTTAGCTGACCACCGGGGGCGGGCTTCGACCGTAAATTTGTAATTTAGCCCCGTCGAAAAGGCAACCTTATGGCCAAAACGAAACGCAAGTCAGCGGCAGCCGGTAAACGGAAGCCCCGTGTGATATCCAGGCAGAACAAGATAATCCTTGGAAGCCTGCTGATACTGCTCAGCCTTGCGCTGTTCTTCAGCTTTATATCTTTCTTTTTCACCTGGCAGGACGACCAGAGCCTCCTGACCGAATTTGCAAACCGGGATAAATCCGCGGAAAACCTCCTGAACAAATTCGGGGCGAGTGTCAGCCATTTCCTGATGTTCAAGGGTTTTGGGCTGGCCGCCTTTATATTTCCCATACTGATATGTATTTCAGGGGTTTACCTGTTTCTGGGCATCTCCTCAAAAGGGCTGCTTTCCAAATGGATCTGGGGTTTTGTCCTGTTGATCTGGATTTCAGTGGCCCTTGGCTTTTTTGCCGCCCAAAACCCTCTATGGGGCGGGCAGGTAGGATATGAGATGAACCTGTTTCTCCAGGATTACACCGGAAAAATCGGGGTGCTGCTGCTCCTGCTCCTCGGCCTGGTGATCATCATGGTCCGCCTTTTTGATTTCCGTCCGGAGCGGTTCGGGCAACGGATCTCCTCCCTGGGCTCGCTCTTACCGGACCGCAAACCGGTGGTGGAAGAGGCACAGGGGTACGGGACCATGGAGCTGGATGCAGAGCCCGAAGAGGACGCCCAGGCCCCTGCCACGGCAGAACTCTACACCCACAAAAGGGACATCCCCGTGGTGCAGGAAAGTACGGAGGTTACAGCCCCGGTGGCGGATGCGGAAGAACCTGAAATAGAAATGGAAGTCTCCCGGGCGGTGGACGAAACGGAGGAGACGGATACCCTGGCCAATAAGCTGGTAGCGGATTTCGGGGAATTCGATCCCACCCTCGAGCTGCCCAACTACAAGTTCCCCCATCTGGACCTGTTGGATTCTCACGGGGCCAGCGGCGGGATCACGATCAACCAGGAAGAACTGGAGGAAAACAAAAACAAGATTGTAGATACCCTCAAAAACTACAAGATCGGGATCGCGCAGATAAAGGCCACCATCGGTCCCACGGTGACCCTATACGAAATCGTACCCGAGGCCGGGGTACGGATTTCAAAAATAAAGAACCTCGAGGACGATATTGCCCTTTCCCTGGCGGCCCTCGGCATCCGGATCATTGCCCCCATACCGGGCAAA
The DNA here is from genome assembly GCA_964624565.1 of uncultured Robiginitalea sp. Lineage (GTDB taxonomy): Bacteria > Bacteroidota > Bacteroidia > Flavobacteriales > Flavobacteriaceae > Robiginitalea. Next base: position 12,028 of record CAZUZE010000029.1, on the reverse strand, counting down.
GGCACCATCGGGATTGAGGTCCCCAACAAAAACCCCACCGTGGTATCCATGCGTTCGGTCATCGCCTCGAAGAAATTCCAGAACGCGGAGATGCAGCTCCCCATCGCCTTCGGGAAGACGATCAGCAATGAAACCTTCGTGGTGGACCTGGCCCGGATGCCCCACCTGCTGATGGCAGGGGCCACAGGGCAGGGGAAATCCGTCGGGCTCAACGCAATCCTTACTTCCCTGCTCTATAAAAAGCACCCGGCCGAGGTCAAGTTTATCCTGGTGGATCCGAAAAAAGTAGAGCTTACCATCTACAACAAAATCGAACGGCACTTCCTGGCCAGGCTGCCGGACAGCGAGGAAGCCATCATCACCGACAATACCAAGGTGATCCACACGCTGAATTCCCTCTGCATCGAGATGGACAACCGCTATGAACTCCTGAAAGGGGCCATGGTGCGCAACATCAAGGAGTACAACGCCAAGTTCAAAGGGCGAAAGCTCAACCCGAATGACGGGCACCGGTTCCTGCCCTACATCGTCCTTGTCATCGACGAGTTCGCGGACCTGATCATGTCTGCCGGCAAGGAAGTGGAAACCCCCATCGCCCGGCTCGCCCAGCTGGCGCGCGCCATTGGGATCCACCTGGTGATCGCCACCCAGCGCCCCTCGGTAAACGTGATCACGGGGCTTATCAAGGCCAATTTCCCGGCCCGTATTGCCTTCCGCGTCACCTCCAAGATCGATTCGCGCACCATCCTCGACACCCAGGGTGCGGACCAGCTCATAGGCCGGGGCGACATGCTCTTTACCCAGGGGAACGAGATCATCCGCCTTCAATGCGCCTTTGTGGACACCCCTGAGGTTGCCAAGATCACGGAATACATCGGGTCTCAGCGCGCCTATCCGGACGCCCACCTGCTCCCCGAATATGTCGGGGAGGACTCTGGCACAGGAATTGATTACAGCATTGAAGAAAGGGACCCGATGTTCCGGGAGGCTGCCGAGGTTATCGTGACCGCCCAACAGGGTTCTGCTTCCCTTATCCAACGCAAATTAAAACTGGGGTATAACCGGGCCGGGCGGATCGTCGACCAGCTGGAAGCCGCGGGCATTGTCGGCCCTTTTGAAGGGAGCAAGGCGCGGCAGGTGCTCATTGCGGACCTCTCCGCCCTGAATGAATTTCTTAACAACGAAACAAACGGATAGCATGAAAGCCAGAATTGTATTGATACTGCTTATGAGCTGTGCCCTTGGGGCGCTGCAGGCCCAGGATGCGGAAAAAGCCAGGAGTTTGCTCGACGAGGTCTACAACAAGGTACAGGGGTACGACAATATCGTCGTGGATTTCAAATTCGACCTCTACAACAGTGAGGCAGACGTGCGGCAGGAAACCCGGGGGAATGTCACCCTGAACGGTGAAAAATACTACCTGAACTACATGGGTGCGGAACAGCTCTTCGACGGGAAAAAGGTCTACACCATCGTCCCTGAAAACGAAGAAGTGACCATTGAGGACAAATCTTCCGACAGCGGAAGCGTCAGCCCGTCCAAAATGCTCACGTTCTACAGGGAGGGGCACCGCTTTGCCTGGGACATCCTTCAGGATGTGCAGGGCAGGAGGATTCAGTTCGTCAAGCTCACGCCCATCGACACGAATTCCGAAGTTGCTTCCATCCTGCTTGGCATCGATGTGGAGACCCGCCATATCTACAAGCTGATTGAAACCGGGAAGAACGGGACCAAAACCACCATCACAGTCAACTCATTCAAAACGAACCAGCCCCTGCCAAAAACCTTGTTTACCTTCGACGAGAAGAAATACGTGGACGAAGGCTATTACATCATTAGGAACTAAGGTTTTGAGAATCCTCGATCAATATATCTTGAAGAGGTTCCTGATGAACTTTTTCAGTTCATTTGTGATCCTGATGTTTATTTTTATTTTCCAGACGATCTGGCTGTTTATAGATGACCTGGCCGGCAAAGGCCTGGATTTCGTCATCATCGCGAAATTCCTCTTCTACCTGTTGCCCAGCCTGACGGAAAAAGTGCTGCCCCTGACCGTCCTGCTCTCCTCCATCCTCACCTTCGGGGCACTGGCCGAGAACTACGAGTTTGCCGCGATGAAGGCCTCGGGCATTTCCCTTCAGCGGGCCATGCTCTACCTGATCGTTTTTGTGGTTTTCCTGGGGGGCGTCACCTTTTATTTCGCCAATACGGTAATCCCCATTTCAGAACAGAAGATTTACAACCTGAGGCGGAATATCGCCACCATGAAACCGGCGGCGGTCATCGTGGAAGGGGTTTTCAGCGATTTTGAAGGGCGCAATATAAAGGTGTCGAGGAAGTATGGGGAAAACGACCGCTTCCTCGAAGACGTTATCATCCACATGAAATCCCAACTGCAGCGAAATACAACGGTCATCCGGGCGCGCAAGGGGGAGCTGGTCAGCGGTGAGGGCTCCGATATCATCCAGCTCAAACTCATGGAGGGCCATTATTACGAAGAACTCGTCCCGAAATCTGGCACCACCGGGAACACCCATCCCTTTACAAAGGCGGATTTTGACACCTATATCATGAACATAGAAATTCCCGACAACCTAGAGGACCTCGAGGCAGACCGGAACGTGGAGACCGACAAGATGAAAAATGTCGGGCGGCTGATCACCGATATCGATTCCATCGCGGACCACAACATGAAAATGGTCGAAGCGTTTTCCAACAGTATCTCCGGCCGCATCGGTGCCTTCCCACTGCGGGACCGGGACAGTGTGCGCATCCGCAGGGATTCCCTGATCCAGGCCAGGGATTCGGTTAAATCGGTTGTCACCATGCAAATCCCCGGGACCTCAAAAGACTCCACAGGGGTTTCCATCCCCCCAGAGAGGCCCTATGTGGAAGGGGATGCCCTGAGTCCGTTCAAACCTTTTGAACAGGGACAGATCCTGGATGCCGCCAAAAACTCGGTGCGGAACCTCCTCAATTCGGTACGTGGCAAAGGCGAGGACCTGGAACTGAGCTACAAGCGCTACAACCTTCATATCCTGAGCCTGCACAAGAAATTTGCCCTGGCCTTTTCGTGCATTATCCTCTTTTTTGTCGGTGCCCCCCTGGGGGCGATCATTCGCAAAGGCGGCCTGGGGCTTCCCATGGTCATTGCCATCGTCCTCTTTCTGGCCTATTATTTCTTTGGGGTCTTTGCCGGGAATTACGCCAAAGAAGGAAACATTCATCCCATCCTGGGGGCCTGGCTGCCCACGCTGATCATGCTCCCGCTGGGGATTTGGCTCACCCGCCGGGCCACAGCAGACAGGGGCCTGATGAGTTTCGGACACTTTATCGATTTTGTAAAAGAACGCTTTTCACGGGCTGAAAAAGAGCCGGTAACCGAATAATTCCATGAAGGACAAGCTAAAACTGGATTCCATTGAATCTGCCATAGAGGACATCCGGCAGGGAAAGGTCATCATCGTGGTGGACGATGAAAACCGGGAGAATGAAGGGGATTTCATCGCAGCGGCCGAAATGGTCAGCCCGGAAATGATCAACTTTATGGCCACCCACGGACGGGGCCTTATCTGTGCCCCCCTCACCGAGGAGCGGTGTGCGGAACTCGACCTGAATATGATGGTGGAGAACAATACCGTTTTGCACCACACCCAGTTCACGGTTTCCGTGGACCTTATCGGGCAGGGGTGCACCACCGGTATCTCCGTGCACGACCGGGCCAAAACCATTAAGGCGCTCGTGGACCCTGCGACGCGGCCGGGCAGCCTTGGCCGTCCCGGGCACATATTCCCGCTGAGGGCAAAAAAAGGGGGGGTCCTTAGGCGGACGGGGCATACGGAAGCTGCCGTGGATTTTGCCCGGCTCGCCGGTTTTGCCCCTGCCGGGATCCTGGTTGAAATCCTCAATGCGGACGGGACCATGGCGCGGCTCCCCGAATTGCGGGAGGTGGCCAGGAAGTTCGACCTGAAGCTCGTTTCCATTGAGGATTTGGTGGCTTACAGGATGCAGCATGACAGCCTGATCCACAAAAAAGAATCCTTTGAACTGCAAACCCGTTTCGGCACCTACCAGCTGCATGCCTACCAGCAGACGACCAATGACCAGGTCCATATAGCCCTGACCAGGGGCAACTGGAAGACCGGCGATCCGGTGCTCACCCGGATCAATTCCACCCTGGTCAACAACGACATCCTGGGGACCCTAACCAACGACGCCGAAAAAAAACTGGATGACATGTTCCGCGCCCTGAATGAGGCTGGGCGGGGGGCCATTATTTTCATCAACCAGGAAAGCGAATCCCTGAACCTGCTCCAGCGGATCAGGGGGCTTAGGGACAACCAGGAAAAGGGGATCATGAAGGCCCCGGGCATCCCCATGGACAACAAGGACTTCGGGATTGGCGCGCAAATCCTGCACGACCTGAGGATCCACAAACTCCGGCTGATGACCAACAGTACCCAGACCAAACGGGTCGGGATTGTCGGGTACGGGCTGGAGATCGTGGAGTATGTCCCTTACTGAACGAGGGACGCGGAAACCACCTCCCGAAGGGTCCTGCCCCGTTGCTCCAGGGATTCATCATCCCAGGAAAGTTTGATCAGCACAGAAAGGTTCCGCCCCATCCACTGGTCCGACGCCTCAAAGGCCCCGGAATTTCGCGTGGCAAGCTGTTCCGCCAGGGCTGGCGGCAGAGGGTTGAGGGATTCCAGGTTTTTCAGGTGCTCCCACTTCCTGTGGTAATGCCAGTTGTTGTCGTACCAGTAGAACACCCCGTCAAAACCAGACGCGGCCAGACCGCGTGATACCCTGCGGGCGCTGGCCTCGTCGGGGAGGAAAAAGTTCAGGAAGGAATAATTCTCAATACCCCCTTCCGGCACCCTCCGGAAGGTCACCCCGGGCAGGTCCTGCAGTATCCCGCGCAGGAAGGCGTAGTGTTTCTCCTGGACGCCCAGGAATTCATCCAGCCTTCGAAGCTGGGCCAGGCCGATGGCCGCATTCA
>CAZUZE010000029.1:0-6926 GCA_964624565.1 uncultured Robiginitalea sp. | reverse complement strand
ACGCCCAGGAATTCATCCAGCCTTCGAAGCTGGGCCAGGCCGATGGCCGCATTCACCTCGGAAATCCGGTAGTTGTACCCCAGGAAAGGATGCCCCTCGGCCCCCCGGTCCGATCCGATATGGTCATGCCCGTGGTCGCTGAAGGCATGGGCCTTCTCATAGATAGCGGCCGAATCGGTAATGAGCCCCCCTCCTTCCCCGCAGGTAATGGTCTTGACATAGTCGAAGGAGAAACACCCGACATGCCCGTAGCTTCCCAGGGGTTTCCCCCTGTAGGTGCCGCCGATCGCCTGGCAGGCATCTTCCAGCAGGATAAGGCCGTGGGCATCGGCGATCCGCTCAAGGGCGCCGAGGTCGGCCATGGAACCGCACATATGCACGGGCATAATCACACGGGTCCGGGGCGTGATGGCACGGGAGACCGCCTCCGGATCAAGGGTAAGGGTGTCGTCGATATCGCAAAGGACCGGAACAGCCCCCACGGATAGGACAGCTTCAAAACTGGCCACAAAAGTAAAGGTGGGGACGATGACTTCATCTCCTGCCCCTACCCCCGAGGAAGCGAGGGCCACGGTAAGGGCGGCCGTGCCGCTGCTCAGCAGGTGGGCATGACGCGTCTGCATGCGCGTGGCCAGGGCGCGTTCCATCTCCCGGGCCATCCATTTGCCATTTCGCATCCCGTCAAAACCGTAACGCATCAGCACCCCGGTTTCCAGGACCTGGGAGGCCAACTGGCGTTCTGCATCTCCAAAACGTTCAAATCCAGGCATATACTAAATCTTTTGCCATTATTTATGGTACAGTACGGAGGTGGTCTCCTCCCGGCGGACTTTCTTGAATCCCGAAAACATATCGGCTTCGGACCGGTACCCCACCGGCAGCAGCAATACGGGCTCCAGCCCTTTTTCAGACAGGCCGAGGCGCTGTTCGAAGACCTTTGGCAGGAAGCCCTCCATCGGGCAGGAGTCGATGCGCTCCACAGCGCACACGGTAAGCAGGTTTCCCAGTGCCAGGTAAGCCTGGTTTATGGCCCAGTTGCGGATCTCGCCTTCCGTTTTTGCGGTAAAGCTTTCGATCAGGCTTTTCTGAAAAGGCTTCAGGATTTCCTCCGGGGTTCCCCTTACCTGCTGTACCCTTTTGAAATAGGATTCGATATACGCGGGGTCTATTTTCTTCTCTATGCAGATGACCAGCAGGTGGGAGGCGTCGGCTACCTGTCGCTGCCCGAAGGCGCCTTCCACCAGTTCTTCCTGAAGGCCTTTGTCGCAGATCACGAGCATCCGGATCGGCTGCAGTCCGTAGGAGGTCGCCGTCAGGTTGAAGGCCGCCCCCAATTGCCCGACCTTGGCCTCGGGCAGCAGCCGCCCGGGGTCAAACGCTTTGACCGCATATCGCCAGTAAAGGGAATCGAGTGTCTTTTCCATAGGTTGATCGTTCAGGTAAAAAACCAAAGTTTCACGGCCATTACAAGCACCATCCCGATGAGGAACATCTTGATGTACCCATCGCCCTTGTCCACAGAGATCCGGCTTGAGAACCAGGCCCCCAAACCATTGCCGAGGGCGAGCACCAGCCCCACCTTCCAGATGACCTTGTCGTTCAGGGCAAAGACGACTAGGGCCGCCAGGGTATAGATAAAGACCACGGCTACTTTGGTGGCATTGGTACGTACCAGGGAGAGCCTGTTCACGTAGTGGAGGAACATGATGATGATGAACCCGATCCCGGCGTTGATAAACCCGCCGTATATCCCGATAAAGAAGAAGGCGATAATCCCGATCCAGAGGTATTTCCCCGTAATGCGTTCTTCGAGCTCCGCAACACTGACCCGGGGTTTGAAGATGATGATCAGGACAACGGCCACCATGATAATGGCCAGGATCCGGTTAAAGGTCTCCCCCTTGATGTCCACCGCGATATAGGCCCCTAAAATGGAGCCCAGCAGGGCCGCAATACCGAGGTACAGATTGAAGGGAAAGGTGCTCACCCCTTTGCTCTTGAATCCCGCCACGGCGATAGCCGTTTGCAGGACGATGGCAACGCGGTTGGTCCCATTGGCCACAGCGGGCGGAAGGCCCAGGAATATGAGGATGGGCAGGGAGATCAGTGAAGCCCCCCCGGCTACAGTATTGATGAATCCGACTACAAAGCCGACCCCGACGAGCAACAGATAATGGTACCATTCCTCCATGGCGTCAAAAGTACGTGTTATTTAATATCTTTAGAAGCAACTAATCCCCATTACATGAAATCCACCACTCGAATTATTCTCTTGTTTGTACTCCCTTTGTTCTGCTTCACCGAACTTAGGGCCCAGCAAAAATCCCCCCTTGAACTCACCGACATCTTCAACCTCGAGTACGTTTCGGAGCCCCAGATTTCACCAGACGGCAGCAAGGTGGTCTACATCCGGAATTTTAAGGATATCATGACCGACCGGAACCTATCGAACCTGTGGGTCGTCAATGCGGACGGCAGCGGCAACAGGCCGCTGACCACCGGAAACCACAACGTCTCAAGCCCCCGCTGGTCGCATGACGGTAGCAAGATCGCCTACCTTTCCAACGCGGAGGACGACAAAATGAAGCTCTACATGATGTGGTTGGGTACCCGGGAAACGGCTGCCCTTACCAATACCCCCCAGTCCCCGGGATCCCCTGTCTGGTCCCCGGATGACCGCTACCTGGCATTTACCATGTTCGTCCCCGAAACAAATGCCTCCCCCATAAAAATGCCCTCAAAACCGGAAGGGGCGAAATGGAATGACCCGCCTAAATACATCGATGCCCTCAGATACCGGGGGGACGGTCAGGGATACCTCAAATCGGGGAACCGGCAGCTGTTTTTGATCTCTTCCGAAGGCGGCACACCGCGGCAACTGACCACAGGGGCCCAAAATCACGGCTCCCCTACATGGAGCAGGGACGGCAGGGCGCTTTATTTCAGCGCCAACCTCAGGGAAGATGCAGACTACAACCCGGGCAATACCGAAATATACCGGTTGGAGCTCAGCAGTGGGGAGATCACGCCAATCACCGACCGGCTCGGACCGGACAGCAGCCCCGTGGTTTCCCCGGACGGGAAAAGGATCGCCTACACAGGCCTGGATGAGCGGTACCAGGGATACCAGATCGACCGACTCTACGTGATGGACAGCGACGGCAGCAACCCGGGGATGGTCTCCGGGAGTTTTGACCGCAGCATCGGGAACGTGCAGTGGTCCGGTGACGGGAAATCGCTCTACTTCCAGTACGACGACAACGGGGACACCAAAGTGGGAAAACTCAACATCGCCTCCGGAAAGGTGGAAACCGTCGCCGAGGGACTTGGTGGCCTTTCCCTTGGCCGCCCTTACAACGCCGCGGATTATTCGGTGGCAGCTGATGGGAGCCTCGCTTATACGCTTGGGAACACCGGGCAACCTGCAGACCTGGCAGTCCTGGGGAAAAAAGGAACAAAACGGATCACGCACCTGAACGAGGACCTCTTCGCCTTCAAAACCCTTGGGGAGATGGAGGAAATGCGATGGAAATCCTCCTTTGACCAGCGGGAGATCCAGGGCTGGGTCGTCAAGCCGCCTGACTTTGACCCTGCCAAAAAATACCCGATGATCCTTGAGATCCACGGGGGGCCCTTCGCCAGCTACGGCTCCGTGTTTTCTTCGGAAGTACAGCTCTACGCGGCGGCCGGGTACGTGGTCCTCTACACCAACCCCCGGGGGAGCAGCGGATACGGGGAGGAATTCGGAAACCTGATCCACCACGATTATCCGAACCACGACTACGAGGACCTTATGTCCGGGGTGGATGCCCTCCTGGCCAAGGGTTATGTCGATGCAGACAACCTGTTTGTCACTGGTGGCAGTGGTGGCGGGGTCCTTACAGCCTGGATCGTGGGCAAAACAGACCGCTTTAAAGCAGCCGTGGTGGCCAAACCCGTAATAAACTGGTACAGTTTTGTGCTCTATGCGGACAACCCGGCTTTTTTCTATCGCTACTGGTTCCCCACCAAACCCTGGGAAGATGTGGCGCACTATATGAAACGTTCCCCCATATCCTATGTAGGCAACGTGACGACACCCACCATGCTGCTGACCGGGGAAGAGGACTACCGGACTCCTATTGCCGAAAGCGAACAGTTCTATGCGGCCCTGAAACTTGAAGGGGTGGAAACAGCCATGGTTCGTATTCCCGGGGCTTCCCACGGGATTGCCAACCGGCCGAGCAACCTGATCGCCAAAATCGCCAGTGTGCTCATGTGGTTTGAAAAGTATCGGGATGTCCGTTAATATCCGGCCTTCCAGGGTTTGCCTGACCTGATCCCCGTACTTTTGGGTTGCATACCCCATAGGTGTCGCTGGATTTTAGTATCTTAAGGGAGTTTAACGTCCGGCAGTCAAAAGGCCGCCAACCTAAATCAACACTCCCATGGAACAAGACGAAGAGGAATTCCTCAAAAAGGAAATTACCCTTATCAAACTAAGGGTGCAGGCAGAGGAATTATTTAACAGCAGCACGGACTTGGTCAACACGCTGAGTTCTGAAAAGGTCAAGGACTACTGCGAGCTGAAAAATGAAAACGGCCGCTACGAGCCGGCAACTGATTTCGAAACCACGGTAGGCCCGGAGGAAATAATCGTTTGGAAAGCAAAAGTGAACAGGAAATCGGCATCGGCGGGTTATACCATTGGCCTGGACCTGGTACGCATGCTGGAGCGCAATTCCAATTTTTTTGAACGCGTCGTCCAGCTCGGGAACAATGGGGCTGTGCTTGCGCAAACTAAATCCACGGTGCTCCCGGGGCAAACGGAGGCCTACGAAATCTGGTTCACCATTACTTATGGGAAGGGAACCCCTTCCGAGATGACCAAAACCTATGTCCTGGACCCCAGGCTCAAGGGAAGTACCATTGCCACCTCTTATATCCTGCATGCCCGGTCCCTGACCATACTCCTCCCCATTGAGGAGGGATTGAAAAAGCAGGTGATCGCGGCCCTTGAGAAATTGCTGGACAATGAGACGGGCTCCAGGGAATAATCCCTGACGCCCGGGGCAGGACACCTGCCTGCCCTGAATTTGACTGTTCTATGCGGAAATCCCTGCTCATCCTGCTTCTCGCCCAGTTGTCCGTGTTGCCGTTGAAGGCACAGGACCAGCGCATTGCAGATAGCCTGCGCCAGGTCTATGATACCACAACCCTGAGTGCCCAGGAGCGACTGGTAATCTTAAATGGCCTCACTTTCAATGAATCCAACGATCTCTCCAGGGCCCTTTTCTATGCGGATGAAATGATCGCTTTGTCCGCCTCGATCGGCGACGGGGACAAACTGGCAAATGCCTACCTGCTCAAAGGCTATATCCTCCTGGACATGGGCAATCTGGATGCCGCGCTGGAATCTTTTTTCAAATGCGGGGAAACGGCCCGGGAATACGGGGATAGGGTCGCAGAGGGCTCTGCCATCCTCGCCATTGCTGACGCCTATGCTGAAGCCGGGGACATCAATCGCTCGGAGGCGAGCTACCTGAATAGCATCGAACTCCTGAGGGCCGACAGTGTCCAGAAGGATCCCCAGGGGAAACGACAGCTGGGTGTGGCCCTCTTCAATTTGGGCGATCTGTACCTTTCGGTTGATAAACCGATGAATTCCAGGGAGTTGCTTTTAGAGGCAGCCACAATTTTTGAAGGCATCGGGGATAAGACGGCCACGTATTCAATCATCGGCAATATCGGAAGGACCTATGGCAGTATGGGGGACTATCAAAGGGCTGAGGAATACCTTGCCCGGGCTATTGAGTTCCTTTCCGAAGCCGGGTACCCGGACCATGTCGCCGCCTACCAGGAATCCCTGGCAGATGTGTATGCCGAACAGGGAAAGTATCCGGAGGCCCATGCGGTGGGCCTGAAGAGTCTTGAAAATGCGAGTGCGATCGGGGACAAAGCCCAAATCAGCCGATCCAGCGCCCTGCTGGCACGGCTGGATTCCATCACAGGAAATTACAAAGAGGCGTATGGGCACCTGAACCTGCACATGCGGTATAAGGACTCTATGGAAGTGGCCAAGGTAGACATGACCCGGCTGGAGCGGGAAAAGGCGGAGCTCAAGGTGCAAAAACAGGAAAGCGAGCTGCAGTTGCGGGACTTGCAGCAAAAACGGCAGCAACTGGCCATTTGGGCCGGCGGGATCACCTCCCTGCTGCTCATCGTGATCGCCGTTGGAAGTTACCGAAGGTATCGCTTCATCAAAAGCACCAATAAGATCATTTCCGAGGAACGGGACCGGTCGGAAACCCTGCTGGAGAACATCCTGCCGAAACAGACGGCCCTGGAACTCAAAAAACTTGGCCGCGTCCGGGCCCAGCGTTTTGATGAGGTCACGGTCCTTTTTACGGACTTCAAGGGGTTTACCAGCCATGCCGAAAGCATGGACCCCGAAAAACTGGTCGAGAGCATCGACTACTACTTCTCCCATTTTGACAAAATCATGGACAAATACAACCTGGAGAAGATCAAAACGGTGGGGGACGCCTACATGTGCGCCAGCGGCCTGCCCCACCCTTCCGGGGACCATGCCTTGAGGATCACCGAGGCTGCCCTGGAAATAAGGGAATTCGTGGAAGCCGCCAAAAAAGATGATTCCGAGGACCATGTGCGTTTCGATGTCCGTATCGGGATCAATTCCGGCCCTGTGGTGGCCGGGGTGGTGGGCACCAAAAAATTCGCTTATGACATCTGGGGGGATACGGTAAATATTGCCTCGCGGATGGAATCCGCCTCGGAGATCGGCAAAATCAACATCGCCGAGTATACCTATGAACTGATCAAGGATGACTTTGAATGCGAGTACCGCGGGAACATCCAAGTGAAAAACAGGGCGAGGCTCAATATGTATTTCGTGCTCGGCAAGAAGGCCCGTTCCCAGACGACCT
>CAZUZE010000028.1:9648-15907 GCA_964624565.1 uncultured Robiginitalea sp. | reverse complement strand
AATCCCTGTTATCCCGAATCCCTGCACCCTGTTGGAGAAAGGAATAAATTTTACGGATAATTTCATATTTTGGAGATTCATTCCCATTAAAAAAACGATTGGCTTTATGTCTAAAAAGCATATAATTACCTGTTCCCTGGTCTGCATTTTTTCCCTTCTGCCGACATCCCATCTGTTGCTGGCACAAAACTCGGACAGAGAAGCCCGGACGAAAAAATACGTCTACCTCACCTTTGACGATGGTCCCCTTGACGGGAGTGAAAAGATCGATGAAGCCATCAGGATTGAAGAGGTACCCATCACGGTCTTACTGGTGGGACGCCATGCCGAAACCAAATCGGATTATCTGGACCTCTACAGGGACAATGCCCATATTGAAGTGGGAAACCACAGCTATTCCCACGCCAGAAATCATTACTCCAAGTTCTACTTCGATCCGGAAGGGGTCCTGGAGGATTTTCTTAAAAGCGAGGAGATCATCAGGGCGGAGGACCGCGTGGCGAGGCTTCCCGGCCGGAATATGTGGCGGATCGGCGATCGCCGCAAAGACGATATCCCGAGTGGGTCCGAAGCAGCAGACCTCCTGGCCGAGAACGGGTTTGTGATCTACGGGTGGGACATGGAGTGGTTCCATGACCCGAATACCGCTGAGCCTGTGGGAACAGCCGAGGAAATATTCCAGCAGATCGAACACCACCTGGACCGCAGCCGCACCTTTACCGAGGGCCACCTGGTCCTGCTTTGCCACGATGAGATGTTCCGGGAGGACTGGGAGGAAAGCGAACTGAAGCAACTTATCGAACTATTGAAAACCCGGGAAGACTATGAGTTCGCAAGACTCAAACACTACCCGGAATCGAAATAAAACCAGATTGCCATGAAGACTAATTCCCTTTTTGCCCGAAATGCCGTAAAACTTTCTATTGGAGCACTGGCACTTGCAATGCTCTCGTTTTCCAGCCGGCCCGATAGTCCCCTTGCCCAGTCGGATACGTATCTTTCGAGCCCCCAAAAGGCGGGGTCAGGCCTCTCTGTGAGCAGTTGGGCCCCACAGGCAGGCCTTCTCCCGGATACCGTCAGGCAGAAACTGGATTCCCTTGTGAGGACCTATGCAGAAAAGGGACAGTGCCGGATTACCCTGAAGGTGACCGATCCGGCAGGTGATTCCCATTTTGCCGGATATGACGGCCGGGTAGGGATGGAAATCAACGAGTTCGACCAGGCGTTCGAAATAGGGAGTTGCAGCAAACTGTTTACAGCCACCTCCATCCTCCAGCTTGTGGAGCAGCAAAAATTGAGCCTGGAGGACAAACTCCCGGACCTGCTGGACCGGCCCGACCTCCTGGAAGGGCTGATGGTTACCGACAGCGCGGATTACCTGGGAGAAGTAAGGCTGGAAAACCTGTTGAATCACACCTCAGGCCTCCCTGAGTACTTCCTTGATAGTGACGAGGAAGAGATTGGGCTATTCGGGGATTCCACCCTGAGGTTCACCCCTGCCCAGCTGGTCGGTATGGCCAAGAGGCTTCACAAACCCCAATTCCGGCCCGGAGAAAAATTCAAGTACACCAATACAAATTACATCCTGCTGGGGATGATTCTTGAACAGCACACTTCGCTTCCCTTCCAGGAATACATCCGGGAAAACATCCTCGAGAAAGCCGGACTTGAACATACCTATTTTCCTTCCACAGAGAAGATAGGTCAACGGGCTCCCGGTCACTGGAAGGGAACCCCAAGCCAAATGCCGGCCACCCTGGCAGGAGCGGCGGGGGAAATCGTCAGTACCCTGGACGATATGGACCTTTTCGTCAGGGCCTGGGCCCGTGGAGACTTCTTCGGTTCCCATTCAACTATGGAAGAGCTTCGGGGCTCGCATTACAACCCCATGGGCAGTGGGATCCAGTACGGCCTCGGTGTAGTGGACCTCTTCGGGACCCTGGGCCATGCGGGGCAAACCTTTGGCTTCCAATCCTACATGGGTTCCCTGCCAAATGGCTCGAGTTTCGCCTTCGGGATTGATGATGCCAATGAATCCGCCTGGAACCTGGCGATCATCCTCGGGGAGCTTCTAAAAACCCCGTAGGACCCGCTGGCAGGGACACCCGGGTGCCCCTCTGCATGGACGGTGCATAGGTAAGGGACACCAAACGTCTCCCTCCTTTCGGGGGCCGGGGTGGCCTGTGCTTGGCCGCTAAATCGAATCACCCGTCAGTCCTGGATGCTCCTGAGCACCTGGTCATCGCTCCCGGTCCGGGAGAAATTGAGCGCACATTCGATCAGGGCCAGGTGGGAATAGGCCTGTGGAAAGTTTCCCAGCAGGCGCTTGGTCTTAAAATCGATGTCCTCGCTGAACAGGCCCAGGTGGTTGCTGTAGCCCAAAACGCGGTCGAACCACTCCCGGGACCGCTCTTCCTCCCCGATACGGAACAAACTGTTGATAAACCAGAAAGTACAGATGGTAAAGGAGGAGGTGGGCAGGCCGAAATCATCCTCGTTCTTATACCTGAACAGCAGGCCGTCCTGGCTCAGTTCGCGCTCGATGGCCTTTACGGTGGCGACATAGCGCGGATCCAGGGCGTCGATGAACCCATAGGGCTCCATCAGCAAAACAGAGGCATCCATGTAGGGGCTCCCATAGGACTGGGTAAAGGCCTGAGCTTCCTCATTCCATGCCTTGTCGAGGATTTCCTCCCGGATTTCGCGTTCCAGGGGCAGCCATTTATCAATTTTTCGCTGTTTTCGGAAGACCCGGGCGATCTTGATGGCCCGGTCTATGGCAACCCAGCAGAGTACTTTGGAAAAGGTAAAGTGCCTGTCTTCCGTGCGGAACTCCCAAATCCCCTTATCCGGTTCCTTCCAGTGTTTTTCGACGATCCAGACGATGCCCTTGGTCAGGGACCAGAGTGCTTCGCCATTCTCAATATCATTGGGGAAGCGCAGCAGCTGGGTATGGATCATGTCCATCAGGATCCCGTAAATATCGTTCTGCCGCTGCTCAAAAGCCGCATTCCCGATGCGTACCGGCCCGCTGCCCTTGTAGCCGCTCAGGTGGTCCAGGATTTTCTCGGTGAGCTTCTTTTCCTTGTTGATCCCGTACATGATCTGAAGCTTTTCATCTTTGTGGGGGATCAGGTCCACGATAAAACGGAGGTAGCGCTGGGCGACCCCCTTGTGCCCCAGGTCTGAGATCACCTTAACGGCCATGGAGGCATCCCGGATCCAGCAGAACCGGTAGTCCCAGTTGCGCACCTCCCCCAGGGTTTCGGGAAGGGAGGTGGTGGCCGCGGCCAGCAGCGCCCCGGATTTCTCGTAGCTCAATAACTTCAGCGTTATGGCCGAGCGTTTGATGGCCCTGTTGTATTTTCGGTAATCCGGGGTCCGGCTGCTCCAGTTCAGCCAGTAGACCTTGGTGCGCTCCATTTCCACATACATCTTCTCCACCGTGGGCTTGAAGAGCTTTTCGTTATAGGCCAGCAGGAAGTACCCGTCCTCCTCCAGGGTGATCGGACGGCCTTCCACCACTGCGTTCTTGTTGAACGAGGTGTAGAGGAAGACGGTGTCAAATTTATTGGCGTAGGTCAGGCTGACGATAAAGGGGTGTTTGACAAATGTCTGGGTTTCCCCCTGGGCGTACTCCAGGCGGGGATCATAGTTTACGGTAAATTCCGGGGACCCCCCCAGGAGGCGGATGTACCTTATAATTTCCGGG
This sequence comes from uncultured Robiginitalea sp., assembly GCA_964624565.1. GTDB lineage: Bacteria > Bacteroidota > Bacteroidia > Flavobacteriales > Flavobacteriaceae > Robiginitalea. Next base: position 12,195 of record CAZUZE010000028.1, on the reverse strand, counting down.
GGGGTGTGGTAACTTCCGTCCCCTTTGCGGTAGCGCGGCATAAAATCGCGAACCTCAAAAATGTCCGGGCCCTTGGCGTAGCGCGTAATGAGCAGGGCCGTATCCTTTTTGTAGCGCTGGGTGATTACATATCCTTCATCGACCCGTATTTCAAAACAGCCTCCCTTCTGCTCGTCAAGCAGGCGGGCAAAGACCGAAGAAGAATCGAATTCGGGAAGACAGCACCAATCCAGGGACCCCGTTTTTGAGATGAGCGCCGCAGACCGGCAGTTTCCGATGATCCCGTAATCCAGGTTATCCATGTGCTGTTTCGTGTTTAATTCTGCCGGATTAATTGGCTATCCTTCATATTTTGACGAAATTTAGGCAAAACCCGTTCAAATCAGGTAAAAAAGCCCTAAGAATGCCCAAAACCATCATACTTTCCAACCGTCTTCCCGTTCAACTCCAAATAAACGAGGGCACTATTGAGGCCATTCCCAGCGTGGGGGGCCTGGCCACCGGGATGAAATCCGTCCACAGGGATGGGGAAAGCCTCTGGATCGGGTGGAGCGGCCTGACCCGGGAGGAAATCCCGGAAGACCTGGAAAATGATATCGACCTCGCCCTCAGGGAACACGGGTGCAGCAAAGTTCCCCTGACAGCGGCCGAGGTGGAAGGCTTCTACTTCGGGTTCAGCAACCGCACCATCTGGCCCCTTTTCCATTATTTCCTGGAATATTCGGAATTCGAGCTCTCCAACTGGGAAGTGTACGAGGCCGTCAACCGGAAATTCGCAGAAGCGGTGCTGGAACAGGCCGGGGAGGACGATATCCTCTGGGTCCACGATTACCAGCTGATGCTCGTCCCACAGATGGTCCGGGAAAAGCGGCCGGGGCTTTCCATCGGGTTTTTCCTGCACATCCCGTTTCCCTCCTACGAGATCTTCCGGACCCTTCCCTGGCGGGAGGAAGTGCTTCAGGGGTTGCTCGGTGCGGACCTGATCGGGTTTCACACCTATGACTACGAGCGCCATTTCCTGAGTTCCGTGCGCAGGTTGCTGGGCCTTGAGGTAAATTTCAACGAGGTGAACCTGGAGGACCGGGTGGCCGTGGTGGACTCCTTCCCCATGGGGATCGACTACGCCAAATTCCATGAGGCTGCCGAAAAGAATGCGCAGCAGGAAGAAGGGGAAGCATCCGACCTGCAGCGACGGCTCAACGCCCATAAGGAATCCACCCCCGATGCCAAGTTTTTCCTGTCCATCGACCGTCTGGACTACACCAAGGGAATCGCAAACCGGCTCAAGGCCTTTGAGTATTTCCTGGAAAAGTACCCCCGGTACAAAGAGAAGGTCCGGCTGATCATCCTGGCCGTTCCTTCCCGGTCCAAGGTCCCCCAGTACCAGTTGCTCAAAAAGGAGATCGACGAGCTCGTGGGCCGGATCAACGGGGAACTCTCCACTGTGAGCTGGACCCCCATCTGGTATTTTTACCGCTCCCTGGGGTTCGAAAACCTGATCGACCTCTACACTACGTGCGATATCGCCTGGCTCACCCCCATCCGGGACGGGATGAACCTGGTGGCCAAAGAGTACATCGCCACGCGTACCGACCAGACCGGGGTCCTCATCCTGAGTGAAATGGCCGGGTCTGCCAACGAGATGCACGAAGCCCTGCTGATCAACCCCAATAATTTTGAACAGATTGCCCAGGCGCTGCACCAGGCGATCAACATGCCTGTGGAGGAGCAAAAAGCCAGGAATGCGCCCATGCAAAAACGGCTCTCGCGCTACAACGTCGAAAAATGGGCCGGGGACTTTATGGATACCCTCTTAAAACACAAACAGTCTGAAACCCCCTATGTCGCCCAGCGCCTGACGGTGGACCTCACCAATACCCTGATGGCGCAGTACCGAAAGGCTTCCAACCGCGTCCTTTTCCTGGACTATGACGGCACCCTCGCCGGCTTTAAAAACGATCCCCGGAAAGCAAGCCCTGACGAAGAACTCCTCGGGCTCCTCGATGCGCTCTACAGACAGGAAAACACGGATGTCTTTATCATCAGCGGCCGGGACAAGGATACCCTGGGGCAGTGGTTCGACGGCCGGGGGTATTCGATGATCGTGGAACACGGGGTTTGGATATCGGAACAAGGCGGGCCGTTTCAGCTCCTTGAAAACGTGAAGAACGACTGGATGCCCAAAATCCGTCCGGTCCTGGAGTCCTTTGTAGACCGCACCCCGGGTTCTTTTATCGAGGACAAGAATTATTCCATGGCCTGGCACTACCGGAATACCGACCCGGATTTCGGGCAGAAGCGCGCCTCGGAACTCAATACGGTCCTCACCTCATTGATCGCCAATGACGACCTGAGCGTGCTGAACGGGAACAAAGTGGTGGAGATCAAGAGCAGCAATGTCAACAAGGGACGGGCAGCCATGCGGATGCTCGCCCGCAGGGAGTACGATTTTGTTTTCGCCATAGGCGATGACTGGACAGACGAATTCATGTTCCAGGAATTGCCCGAAGAAGCCATAACCGTCAAGGTCGGGCGGATGAAAACCCA
>CAZUZE010000028.1:0-9548 GCA_964624565.1 uncultured Robiginitalea sp. | reverse complement strand
TTGAGCTTTCGGGCCTTGAGAACATTTCCCGGAATCCCGGATATGACAACCAGCCTTCCTTTCCCGGTGGCAGGGAGCTTTTATATTCCCGGACGCGCAACGGCCAAACCGATATCGCCCGCTTTTCCCTTTCGGACAAGACCACCACATGGGTGTCGGACACCCCGGGGGGGAGTGAGTACTCCCCCCTGAAAATCCCGGGCCGGGAAGCCGTATCATCCATTCGCCTGGACACCACGGGCCTGCAGCGCCTGTACAGCTACCCGTTGGACGGGGGAGCCCCGGAGCTCCTCATCGATGGCCTCAAGGTAGGGTACCAGCTTTGGGTGGATCCTGAGCTGCTGGTTTGCACGGTGCTCAGGGAGGACCGGATGGACCTGGTGGTGGTCAATTTTGAAGATAACAGCCAATACACCTTCCAGAAAGGGGTTGGAAGGTCCCTGCAGCGCATCCCGGGTTCCGGAAGGATCAGTTATACCACTTCCGAAAACGGGGTAGCGGTGGTACATGCCATGGATCCCCGTTCCGGGGCTACAAAGATCGTGGCAGAACTCCCGAAGGGGGTTCAGGACTATTGCTGGCTGGATCCCAGCCTGCTTCTATGCGGACAGGGCAGGGAGCTGCGCTACCTCGACCTGGGGGGACCCGGGGCCTGGAAAACGGTATTTACCCTTCAGGACCCAGCTTCAGCGATCAGCCGGCTGGCCTATGACCACGCCTCTGGAAAACTGGCCATGGTTGTTGAATCTTCTAACTAAGCCTGTGAAAACCCCGCACAACATCAGCCGCCTCGAAGCCCTCAGCGATGGGGTTTTCGCCTTTGCAGCCACCCTGATGGTCGTCTCCCTGGGCCTGGAAGAGAGCTGGCTGGCCCGCGACTCCCGGGTGCTGGAGCTGATCACCTTCGGGGGCAGTTTCTTCGTGCTGATCGCCCTCTGGGTGGTCCATTACAATTATTTCAGAAGGACCGCCTATGTGGACTACTGGATCATCGCCTACAACACGGTCCTGCTTTTCGTGGTCCTCTACTATGTGTTTCCGCTCAAATCGCTGATCAATACCTGGCTGGGCCAGGAACCGATCACGGAGGAAGGCCTGGCGAGCCTCTTCCTCTGGTACAGCCTCGGGTTTGTCCTGATATTCCTCTGTTTCTCGCTTATGTACCGGCGGGCCTCCAAAAAGGTGAAATCCGTATCCCGGTCCCTGAATTTCTTGTTCTATTCCCGCCATTTTGCTATCTATGTCGCAGTGGCTGCCCTCTCGATGGGGGTTGCTGCCATGGGCATCGGTGTGCGCTATGGCCTGCCGGGGGTTCTCTATGTCCTCCTCGGCCCGCTCTGTTACCTGAATTCAAAATACTTCGATAAGAAATATCCTAACATACTGTCATGAAAAAATACCACCTTATCCGGATCGTCCTGCTCTGTTGCCCTTTGCTCAGTTACGCCCAAACCGATTCCCGCATTTACGAAATCATCGATGCGGTATCCACCCAGCGCATACAGGACGACATCACCACCCTGGCCGGGTTCGGGACCCGGCATACACTCAGCGATACAGTCTCCCAGACGCGCGGGATCGGTGCCGCCCGCCGGTGGATCAAGGCCGAATTTGATGCCATCTCCCGTTCCTGCGGGGGCTGCCTGGAGGTATTTTACCAGCGGAACCTGGTAAAGGCCTCCGAAAATGAACGCATCCCGGAGGATGTTTGGGTAGTCAACGTCGTGGCGATCCAAAGGGGCAAAAAACACCCGAACCGCTATATCATGATGAGCGGGGATATCGATTCCCGGGTGAGCGATGCAAACAACGCCACCTCGGATGCCCCCGGGGCGAATGACAATGCCAGCGGGATGGCCGGGACCATTGAAGCGGCCCGGGTACTCTCAAAATACACCTTTGACAACAGCATCGTCTACGCCGGCCTCTCCGGGGAGGAACAGGGGCTCTTCGGGGGCCGGGGCCTCGCGGCCTATGCCAGGGAGAACAACTGGCAGCTCATCGGGGTGATGAACAATGACATGATCGGGAATACCACCGGGGTCGACGGCGTGGTCAGCAACCGGGATTTCCGGATTTTCTCGGAACCTGTCCCTCCCGACGAATCAGAGCGGATGCGGCGGGCCCGGCGGTTTTACGGGGGGGAAGTCGATGGGATTTCCAGGCAGCTGGCCCGGTATGTCTACCGCACCACCCGCACCTACATGCCGGAGATGAACCCGATGCTCATCTACCGCCTCGACCGTTTTGGGCGTGGAGGGCACCACCGCCCGTTCAACGACGAGGGGTTTGCGGGCATACGGATCATGGAAGCCCACGAGAACTACACCCAGCAGCACCAGGACATCCGCCAGGAGAACGGCATACAGTACGGGGACCTGCTCGAGTTCGTCGATTTCGGCTATGCCGCCAAACTGACGGCTGTCAATGCCATTTCCCTGGCCTCCCTCGCCTGGGCCCCTCCGGCCCCTGAGGAAGTGGAAATAGGGGGTGTCGTGGAGCCCGCCGCCCGCCTGCGCTGGAAACCGGTGGAAGGGGCACAGGGCTATAAGGTCTACTGGCGCGATACGACCTCCCCCACCTGGGATAATTTCCGGTATGTCGAAAAGGCGACAGAAGTAACCCTTGAGGGCATCGTGATCGACAATTACTTCTTCGGGGTGGCCTCCGTCGGGGCAGGCGGGCATGAAAGCCCGGTGGTATTTCCCTCAGGAGTCTTCAGAAACTGATGTCAATGGCCTTCAAACACATCCTGCGATCGGCATCCTTCGGCCTGTTGGCCCTGGGGGTTTCCTGTGGCCCGCCTGAGAAACAGGTGGCCGAAATGACCTTGCCGGACATGGAGCGCCTTTTTGATTACTACGGGGCCCAGCAATCCATCGGGGCGTATAAAACCCTGGCTGACAGCCTGTACCGTGCCAATGAGGACCTGCAGGCTTCAGAGCTCTACGTACAGGCGGCTTATGTGTACTGGGAAGGGGGGGAAACCGATTCCGCCGTGTCCATGCTGCACAGGGCCATCGACCGGGGCATGTCCAACCCGCGGATCCTCGACAAATTCCCGGACCGGAAGACCCCACCCGAAGGGCCCGCCTGGACGGGCCTGCAGCAGCGCCTGGATTCCATTGACCGGGAGTTGAAAGCGCTTGCGCATTTTGAATTGAAGACGGAGGCCATGGATGCCTTCTGGCCGTATTTCAATGCTGCCCTGGCGGACACCACCCAGGCCCGGCTTCAATTGAAGACCTTTGTACTGAAAGGCCCCCGGGAACTGCGCGACTTTTACGTGGTGCGCTACGGCAGCATCGACCAGATGTTCGGGCAGATGATCAATGGGGCCCCCGGGTACTATTCGGCCCTGCAAAAGCAATTCCGCCCGGACAGCGTAAACCTGGTGAAGGAAACCATCCTCAGCTCCATGAGGCGGTTCCGGGAATTGTACCCAAACGCGGTTTTTCCAAAAGTCTTCATCGTGCCCGGCATCCTGAATTCCGGGGGCACGGCAACGGAAATGGGGATGTTCCTCGGAGGGGATATGTATGGGAAGTCCGGTGATATCCCCGTGGACGAGCTCTCGGACTGGCAGCGGGGAGCCATCATGAATATCGGGGACCTCCCGCGCCTGACCCTGCATGAGCTTATGCATTTTCAGCAGAATTACCAGGATGAAGCCTATGGGGAAACCCTGCTTTCCGCGGTAATTCACGAAGGGGTATGCGATTTTTTGGTAGAACTCAGTACCGGGGAAACCATGGAGAATGACAACCTTGCCTTTCTGGCGGACCCGGCCAACGAGCGCTGGATTTTTGGCGAACTCGCCGGGGAATTGATGGGGGACGATTCCTCGAAATGGCTCTACAACGGGGGCAGCATCGAGGACCGCCCGCACGATCTGGGGTACACCGTCGGATACCTGATCACCAAATCGTTTTACGAACGGCACCCGGACAAAAAACAAGCCGTTTTTGAACTCCTGAACTCCGATGACCTCAGGCAAATAGTCGCCGGCAGCAACTATGCCCATCTCCTCGGGGCCGAGTCGGCACCGGCATTGCAATCACCTACTCCATGAAAAAATATCTCTTCCTTTTCCTGGCCCTCTCCCTGTGCCACCTTTCTGTTGCGCAGCCGGCGTTTACCCGGCAGGATTCCCTGCGCGGGAGCATTACCCCGGAACGCGCCTGGTGGGACCTGACCTATTACGACCTGCAGGTGGAGGTGGTTCCCCGGACCCGTTTCCTCTCAGGGACCAATACCATTCAGTATACGGTACTGGAACCCCACACCCGGATGCAGCTGGACCTGCAGCCCCCGCTCACCCTGGAATCCGCCACCCAGGACGGGCAGGACCTGAAGGTGGTGCGTGAGGGCAATGCGCATTTCATCACACTTGTCAAACCTCAGGTGCCCGGGTCAACCCAAAGGGTAGTCGTGAGGTATTCCGGAAATCCGAAGGAAGCCGAAAGGGCCCCGTGGGACGGGGGGTTCTCCTGGAGTCAGGACAATGATGGGCAGCCTTTTGTGGCCACATCCTGCCAGGGGCTGGGGGCCAGCGTCTGGTGGCCCAACAAGGACCATATGTACGATGAACCGGACTCCATGTCGATCCGCCTTACGGTGCCAAAACCCCTGGTGGGGGTGGCCAATGGCCGGCTTCAGTATGTAGAGGAGGATTCGGATACCCGCACCTACCACTGGTTTGTGAGCAATCCGATCAACAACTACGGGGTAAATGTCAATATTGCGGACTACGTTCATTTTGGAGCGACCTACGCGGGCGAAAAGGGGCCCCTGGACCTGGATTACTACGTACTCCCGGAAAACCTGGAACCGGCCCGGGAGCAGTTCAAACAGGTCCCGATGATGCTCGAGGCCTTCGAACACTGGTTCGGACCCTACCCCTTTTACGAGGACAGCTTTAAACTGGTGGAGGTACCCTATCTGGGGATGGAACACCAAAGCTCCGTGACCTATGGGAACGGGTACCAGAACGGATACCTGGGAAGGGACCTCTCCGGGACGGGCTGGGGGTTGAAATTCGACTTTATCATCATCCACGAGGCCGGGCACGAGTGGTTTGCCAACAACATCACCTACAAGGATATTGCGGATATGTGGATCCACGAGGGCTTTACGGCCTACTCCGAAAACCTTTACCTGGATTACCATTTTGGCAAAGAGGCCGCCTCGGCCTACGTGATCGGCACCCGCAAAAACATCCGCAACGACCGGCCTGTGATCGGCACCTACGGGGTCAATTCCGAGGGCTCCGGGGACATGTATCCCAAAGGGGCGAACATGCTCCACACCCTCAGGCAGCTCCTGGAGGATGACGACCTGTGGAGGAATATCCTCAGGGGGCTCAATGAGACTTTTTACCACCAGACGGTGACCACAGCTCAGATCGAGGGGTACTTGAGCGAGCGGAGCGGCAAGGACCTCAGCGCCTTTTTTGACCAGTACCTCCGCACTACCCTGGTCCCGGTGCTGGAATACCAGTGGAAGGGAAACCAGCTGCACTGCCGGTACACCGATATCGTCCCTGGCTTTGACATGCCGGTACGGGTTTTTGCAGACGGGGAGGCCCATTGGATCTTTCCGAAGGCTGAATGGACGGAAACCCCGTTCAAATCGCGCCCTGGAGTATTTGAAACCGACCCCAATTTTTACATCAAAACGCGCGAGCTATGAAAAACCCCTATCTGGCCCTGTTCCTCTTCTTATTGCTTTCGGCCTGCAGCCAGGCCCCGAAAAAGGAACTTCCTGCACGGACCCTTGTCAAAAATGTACACGTGGTGGATGTGGAAAAGGGCACCATAGCCGAGAACCGGTTTATCATCATTGAAGGGAACCGCATTGTGGACATTGCCGCTGCGCCCCCTCCCGGGGAGTTCCAGCATACCATAGAAGGTGAAGGCGCCTACGCCCTTCCCGGCCTGACGGAAATGCACGCCCATATCCCCTCACCCCCCACTTCCGGGAAACGGATTGAAGAAACCCTTTTCCTCTACCTTTCCGGCGGGATCACGACCATCCGCGGCATGCTCGGACACCCCTACCACCTCCGGCTTCGGGAGGAAACGGGGAAGGGTACCCTGCAGGGGCCGCGCATCTACACCTCCAGCCCCTCCTTAAATGGCAATACGGTCCAAACCCCCGGGGAGGCCATCCGGAAAGTGCACCAATACGCCGCTGACGGATATGATTTCCTGAAAATCCACCCCGGGATCCGCCGGCCTGTATTCGATTCCCTGGTCGGTGCTGCCCGGGAAGCCGGGATCACCTTTGCGGGCCATGTCCCCGTGGATGTGGGCATAAGGCACGCCCTTGAAAGCGGGTACGCCACCATAGACCATATAGACGGCTATCTGGAGGGCCTCGTCCCGGAAGCAGCCGGGGTCGATCCCGCTGCCAATGGGTTTTTCGGGTTTAATTTTACGGAACTCGCCGATACGGGCCGGATCCGGGAACTGGTGCGCCTTACCCGGGCCCATGGGGTGTGGGTCGTGCCCACCCAAACCCTTTTTGACCGCTGGTTCGCCCCGACCGGTGCGGACAGCCTGCTGGCCCTGCCCGAAATGAAATACATGCCCCCGGCCACCCTTGAAAACTGGGGACGGGTGAAGGGGGAACTGATGCGCGATCCGGCCTGGGACGCCGGGAAGTGGATCCGCTTTACCGCCATTCGCCAACAGCTGATCCGGGACCTGGCCCGCAGCGGCCAGGGCTTGCTCCTGGGATCGGATGCCCCCCAGCTCTTTAACGTCCCCGGATTCTCCCTGCACCGGGAAATGGCTGCCATGCAGGAGGCAGGGCTTTCCCCCGCCGAGATCCTCCGCATGGGCACCCTCTCCCCTGCCCGTTTTTTCGGGGCCGAGGATGAATGGGGTACCCTTGGGGCCGGGAAGGCCGCGGACTTCCTGCTGGTGGCAGGCAACCCCCTCTCGGATCTGAACGCCCTTCGCCTGATGAAGGGGCTGATGCTGCAGGGCAAATGGCTGTCCCGCGAAAGGATCGATCAACGACTGGAAGAAATCGCTGCCAATGCAGCTGCAGAAAACCCCTAGGTTCCTGAAATCACTGAACGCCAAATAAAATGACGCGAAACGACTTTTTGAAATCCACTGCCCTGGCGGGCCTGGGGACGTGCCTGAACCCGGGCCTGCTGAGGGCTGCAGCTCCTTCCATGGGTATCGCGGGACTGGTGGACCGGATGGGCCTGCAACTGTTCTCTGTGCCCGCCCTGCTCGGGAAGAACACGGTTGAAACCCTTGAGCTGATCGCCGGTATGGGATATTCCGAAATAGAACTCTTCGGGCCCTACCCCTTCAGCGCTGAATCCAACAAAGATTCATGGGCAAAAATAAGTACTTCCCTGGGGATCTCGGGAAGCGGTTTTTTTGGCCTGACCCGGGAGGAATTTGCGAAACAGGCCACTGGCCTGGGGTTGGGTATCCCCTCCATGCATACGGACCTGGACACCCTTCAGGACCACATGCCTGCCCTGGCAGAGGCTGCCCGGGGCCTGGGTGCGACCTATGTGACGCTGCCGAGTATCCCTGAGGGACTGCGCCGCTCTGTGGACGACTATAGGCGCATGGCAGAAACCTTTAACCGCATTGGGGAAGCGGCCGCATCAGAAGGCATTCGTTTTGCCTACCACAACCACGGCTATGGGCTACAACCTACTCCCGAAGGGGTTCCATTTGAAATACTTGTGGAAGCCACCAACCCTGAGACCGTATTCCTGGAAATGGATGTTTTCTGGACCGTGGCGGGAAAGGCAGATCCGGTTGGGTACCTAAGGAAATACAAGGGACGCTATAAACTCCTGCACTTGAAGGACATGGCCAAATTGTCCCATTTCGCGGGCGACGGGGGCAGCCCGGCCGAGTGGATGGCCCTGTTCCCGCTCATGGCCGATGCCGGCTCAGGGGTCCTCGACCTCGAATCGATTGTCCGGACCGGGAAGGAGACAGGGGTACTGCATTTTTTTGTGGAACAGGACCTGGTGCGGGACCCTGCGGTTTCCCTGAAAAAGAGTTACGACTACCTCAACGGAATTTGAAATTAAAAAACACCCCTATGCATCACTTTTTGAAGATTATTTTTTGTTTGGCGCTGCTCACAGGTCGCGGATTCCAGGGAGCGTCCCAGATACTGCTGAAACCCAAACAGGTCTTCGACGGAACGCGCATGCAGCAGGGATGGGTGGTACTGGTGGAAAGCTCCAGGATTGCCTATGCCGGCCCGGAAACGGGTGCAAAAGTGCCCGAAAACGCACAGGTGCTGCCCCTGGAAGGCATGACGCTTATGCCCGGGCTGATAGAGGGGCATTCCCACCTCCTGCTCCACCCCTATAACGAAACCCCCTGGGATGACCAGGTTTTAAAGGAATCCCAGGCGGAGCGGGCCATACGGGGAGCGGTCCACGCGCATCGGTCCCTGATGGCAGGGGTCACCACCATGAGGGACCTGGGCTCAGAAGGGGCAGGGTATGCCGATGTCGCCCTGAAAAAGTCGATCGAAGCGGGCCTTATTCCGGGGCCCAGGCTTTTGGTGGCCGGGCCGGCTATTGTGGCCACAGGCGCCTACGGGCCCAAAGGGTTCCACGAAGGGGTTACCGTTCCCCTCGGGGCAGAGCCCGCCAGCGGGGTGCCTGAGGTGATCAGCGCGGTTCGCAGGCAGCTGGGGGGCGGTGCGGACCTGATTAAAATCTATGCCGATTACCGGTGGACCCCCGGGGCCGCCTCCCAGCCCACCTTTCTGGCCTCCGAACTCGAGGCCATGGTCGATGCGGCAAAATCTGCAGGCAAGTATGCGGTTGCCCATGCCAGTACCCCGGAGGGCATGAAACGGGCCATCCTGGCCGGGGTTGAGACCATTGAACACGGGGACGGGGGGACCGATGAGGTTTTCGGGCTGATGCGCCAGAATAACACGGTCCTTTACCCCACACTCGCAGCCGGGGATGCCATCGAGCGCTATCGGGGCTGGGACGGTAAAACAGACACCGAGCGGACCCGTTCAAAAAAAGAAAGCTTCCGGCGGGCCCTGGCCAGCGGGGTCACCATAGGGTTTGGCGGGGACGTGGGCGTTTACCCCCACGGGGAGAATTACCGGGAACTCGAGCTGATGGTCGCATACGGGATGCCCGAACTCAAGGTCCTGCAGGCGGCCACTCAAGTGAACGCCCGCGCGTTCCACCTCGACGGGCTCGGGCAGGTTCGGGCAGGGTTCCTGGCCGACCTGATCGCCGTCCCCGGGGATCCTTCCAAAGACATCCGGGCCATGCGGACCGTCCCATTTGTGATGCAGAACGGGAAGGTGGTCAAAAAGGAATTCTGAGGTCCCTGAGGTGACCCCAGGCTTTTTTGGTTGAGGCCGCCAGGCCATCACCCGGCGCCTGAACCACGGTTGACCCCTTCCCTATTCCAGTCCGGCCCGGGACTTCAGGGACTCCAGCCTGGCCGTCAGTTCGGCGAAGCGCTCCGTGGCATCCCGGCCCGGGAGCTGGTCCGCCTGGTCCATCATCGAGTACAGGTACC
>CAZUZE010000027.1:0-15974 GCA_964624565.1 uncultured Robiginitalea sp. | reverse complement strand
ATAGAGGCAATGGTCTCACGCACTTCGGCGAGGACTTCTTCATCTGAGAGCTGCTCGGGCAGGAACCGCTCCAGAACCGCAATTTGGGCCAGTTCCGGGCCTGCAAGGTCTTCCCTGCCCTGCTGCTGGTAAATGGCCGCACTGTCCCTTCGCTGTTTGACTAGCTTCTGCACCAGGGCAATTTCCTCGGCCCCGGTCATCTCACCGCCCCCGCCTTTTTCTGTATTGGCCAGCAATATGGCCGATTTTATGGCCCTCAGGGATTCCATGGCCACCGTATCCTTCGCCTTCATGGCGGTTTTTAACTCCTGCATTACCTGCTCTTGCAAACTCATTTCCTGCCGATTTAAATTAGGGTTACGAAGATAAAAAAAACCCGGGAAGCGCACTCCCCGGGTTCCTTATGAACGCTGGTTGCCCCACGTGCTTAATCTACATTGTCGTGGAGGAAGGAATTGTTTGAGCGCAGCCTGAGCTCGTCATTGCTGTCCTCGCTCAGGGTCGTCCGGGAGATCTTGCCAGCCCCGTCCGGGTTCTCGTGTAAATTGACCCCCTGCCTCTTGTAGGCCGGTTGTTTTTCGATCTCATCGATATTGGCGCGGTTGTGCTGGAACTTGTAATTGAAGTCCTTGAGCTTGCGCCGCCTCTCATCAGCCCGTTCCTTTAAAATCTCCGAAATGGGCCGGTCGGTTGGCTCCTTGGATTCAGGGGCTGCCGGGTTTTCAGGGCTGTCGACTACCTTGCGCTCGAAGACCAGTTCTCCCCCGGCGAGTTTCGGATCGTAGAATTCCGCCTTGGAAGTGGCCCCGGTCAGCTTTTTTTCCAGGTCCAGGTATTCATCGAGGCTGTATCGTGTATCCCCTTTTTTATCGTATTCCAGGACCGGGGTGATCTCCAGATGGTCCTTATCCTCTGCCTCGTCGATATGGTCGCCCAGGTCAAAGGTGATCACAGTTTCCTTCTCCTCCTCATCGGGGGTTTCAGCGGCCTGAGCAGGCATCAGCGGCATGTCAAAGGCCAGGGTGAACTGGTCTTCCTGTTCTGCAACGGGGGAGACGACCTGCGGATCGACCACGTCGATATCCCGGATCAGCTCCTTGGAATCGATAAAGACGAAGTCCTCATCTGAAGGCTCCGCCACTACCTCCTCGTAAAACACATTAAAACTCCTGATAAACTGGGTGGTAGGGACCAGATCATCTATTTCGTGAACCAGGTCATCCATTTTGTGGACCAGGGGGAGCTCCTCGGGGACTGCTTCCTCAAAATCGAGGGTATGGACCACCTTCTGCTCGCTCAGGTCCTGCTGGGCCCTTTGCTCATCCTCCAGGGTGTGGATGATCTTCTTGGATTCCGTATTGACGATCTCATCCTGCTGGTCCACGTTGAACCCGGTGGCGATGACGGTAACCGCAATGGCCTCCCCGAGGTTTTCGTCTTCCCCGACCCCCATAATAATATTCGCGCTGTGGCCGGCCTCCACCTGAATGTGGTCGTTGATCTCACCGATCTCATCGATGGTGATTTCCTGGGAACCGGAAACGATCAGCAACAGCACGTTCTTGGCCCCTTTGATTTTGTTGTCGTTCAGCAGGGGGGAATCCAGTGCCTTTGCAATGGCTTCGGGGGCCCGGGACTTGCCCGAGGCGACGGCGGATCCCATAATGGCCGTCCCGCTGTTCGAAAGCACCGTTTTCGCATCCCTGAGGTCGATATTCTGGGTAAAGTGGTGGGTAATTACCTCTGCGATTCCCCGTGCCGCCGTGGCCAGTACCTCATCGGCTTTTGCAAATCCGGCCTTAAAGCCCAGGTTCCCATAAACCTCACGCAGTTTGTTGTTGTTGATGACGATCAGGGAATCGACATTGCTCCGGAGTTTTTCAATTCCCTTTTGGGCCTGCTGGCACCGGGTTTTCCCCTCGAACTGAAACGGCATGGTCACAATGCCGACCGTGAGCACATCCATCTCCTTGGCCTGCCTCGCGATTACCGGGGCAGCCCCTGTTCCTGTGCCCCCGCCCATACCTGCGGTTACAAAGACCATTTTCGTGTTGGTGGAGAGCATCTGCTTCACCTCGTCCATACTCTCCAGGGCTGCCTGCTCACCAACCTCTGGGTTGGCTCCGGCGCCAAGCCCCTCGGTCAGGGTGACCCCCAACTGGATTTTATTGGGTACGGGGCTGTTCTGCAATGCCTGTGCATCCGTATTGCATATCACAAAATCCACTCCGTGTATCCCGGCCTGGAACATGTGGTTTATCGCATTGCTTCCTCCTCCCCCTACGCCGATTACCTTGATTACGTTGCTTTGGTTTTTGGGTAAATCAAACGTGATGTTATCCATTTCCATATGTTCTTTTTTTGTTGATTTAGCGGTTGTTCTCTTTTGTCCCTTTCTTGTTATTCGGCGTTGTCCAAAAATTCCTTGAGTTTGTCGGCCCAGCGGTCCAGCACGGACTTGCGTTCCCTGCCCATGGCCGCCGCCTGTTCTTCGCCACTGGCGACCTCTTCCAGGACCCCTTCTTTCTGAGGTTCGCGGACGGCTTCAATTTCCCGGCGCTTCCGGGTCCGGTACTTGGTCTCGACGGAATTCATCAAAAGCCCGACAGCCGTGGCATAGGTAGGGCTGGCGATCTCCTGGTCCGAATCCCCGGCCAGGTGCTCATTGGGGTAACCGATGCGCGTGTCCATCCCGGTGATGTATTCCACCAGTTGCTTGAGGTGCTTGAGCTGGCTCCCCCCTCCGGTGAGCACGATCCCGGCGATGAGTTTTTTCTTTTGCTCCTCATGGCCGTAGTTCTTGATCTCCAGGTATACCTGTTCGATGATTTCCACCACCCTGGCATGGATTATTTTGGAGAGGTTCTTCAGGGTGATTTCCTTTGGCTCCCTTCCCCGAAGGCCCGGGATGGAGACAATTTCATTGTCCTTGTTCTCGCCCGGCCAGGCCGACCCGAATTTCAGCTTCAGCAATTCCGCCTGTTTCTCGATGATCGAACACCCTTCCTTGATGTCCTCCGTAATCACGTTCCCGCCAAAGGGGATGACGGCAGTATGGCGGATGATCCCATCCTTGAAGATCGCCAGGTCCGTGGTGCCCCCACCGATGTCGATCAGGGCGACCCCGGCCTCCTTTTCCTCCTGGCTGAGCACCGCATTGGCAGAGGCCAGGGGCTCCAGGGTGATGTTGTCCAGGTCGAGGCCGGCGCTCTTGATACAGCGCCCGATATTCTTTATGGAGGAAACCTGGCCCACCACGACGTGGAAATTGGCCTCCAGGCGCCCCCCGTACATTCCGATCGGCTGCTTGATTTCAGCCTGCCCGTCCACCTTGTGCTCCTGAGGGAGGACGTGGATGATCTCCTCCCCGGGAAGCATCACGAGTTTATAGACCTGGTTGCAGAGCTTCTCCAGGTCCTCCTCCCCGATGACCTCCTCCGGATTTGGCCGGGTGATGTAATCGCTGTGCTGAAGGGAACGGATATGCTGTCCGGCAATGCCCACGGTGACCGAATCGATCTTTATCCCCGAGTTGGCCTCGGCCTGGTCGACCGCCTGCTGGATGGACTGGATCGTCTGGGTGATGTTGTTGACCACCCCCCGGTGGACCCCCAGGCTGCGCGATCTTCCGATACCCACGACTTCGATCTTCCCGTATTCGTTCTCCTTGCCGATAATGGCCACGATTTTCGTGGTCCCGATATCTAAGCCAACTGAATAATTCT
This sequence comes from uncultured Robiginitalea sp., assembly GCA_964624565.1. Taxonomy (GTDB): domain Bacteria; phylum Bacteroidota; class Bacteroidia; order Flavobacteriales; family Flavobacteriaceae; genus Robiginitalea. Next base: position 12,249 of record CAZUZE010000027.1, on the reverse strand, counting down.
TTTGTTCCATGCCGAATTAAATTTTAGTACAAACTACCTGGTTATCGAATTCAAGGCTTACCACCTGGTATGACAACAGGGTATTCTCCCGGGTCGCCTGGGCATAAAAAGCCTTGAAATTCCTGAATTTTTCCTCCAGGTCTGAAACATCCCCAAGGCGCACCACAAAGTGCTCCAGTCGGAACTTCAGATGGTAGTCGGATTCCCCTTCGATGTGGATTCCGATCACGTTTTTACTCAGAAACGGATCCTGGTTGATAAATTTTAAAATCACATAGGCGTCCTCAAGGGTTTTGCCTGTGATTTCACCCGTGATGATAGGGACTCGTGCAGAATGACTGGGAGATAATGGCATCTTAAGGCCCTCGTCATCCAGGTAAAACGGATGCGCTCCCGCCACACGACCGATAGGTTGCCGCTGCGTGATTTTCGTATAAAGGTCACCGTCTACAGTAAGATAAACTTGGGCATTTTTTACCATATCACAGGTCTGCAGGACCGATTCTATAGTATTCAAAACTACCCCTTCTTTGGGCATATTACGGATGGGCCCATATTTTTGTATTAACAATTTATTAACCGCATCCTCGGTCAGGTAGAAGTTGTCGCCCTCCTCAAATGCGATGTGCACATCCCTGATATTACGGTCCGAATTACGGACTTCAGAAAACGCATAAAGCGCTGTTGTGCAACATATTAATCCCGTCAATTTCAAAATGTTCCAGTTAACTCGCATCCTCTAATACCTTTTTGATGATTTGGGCCTCCTGACCGATATCCCCGGCGCCCAGGGTGACGAGCACCTCGGGTTTGCGCGCCTTGATTTCAGGGATCAAATCAGCCTTCGAAACCATTTTTTTGTTTGTATTTCCAATCTGCTCCAGGAGCCACCGGGAGTCGATACCCGCAATGGGCGCTTCCCTGGCCGGGTAAATATCCATCAGCCAGACCTCGTCGAAACGGGACAGGCTCCGGGCGAATTCCGGCCCGAAATCCCGGGTCCGTGAAAAAAGGTGGGGCTGGAACACGGCCAGGATCTCCCGGTCGGGATACTGTTCCCTGAGTGCCTGGTATACGGCGTCGATTTCGGCGGGGTGGTGGGCATAGTCATCGATAAAGACCTGTCCCTCCCGCCGGACCAAAACGGAATACCGGCGTTCCACCCCTTTGAAGGTCCCCAGGCCCCTGACCAGGTCGGCGGGGTCGGCAGGAACCTGCAGCGCCATGCCGAAAGCCGCCAGGGCGTTGAGGAGGTTGTGCCGCCCGGGCTTCCCGAAGCGGACGTCTGTAAAAACCCGCCCGGGGGTATGGATGTCAAAAACATAGCCTCCCGCCTGCTGCCGGAGGTTCCGGATACAATAATCCGAATCGTCCTCAATCCCATAGGTCGCGCCTTCCAGATCCAGCCCGTTCCGCACGAGCAGGGTCCCCCCGGGTCTGAGCCCGGAGGCAAACTCCCGGAACGAGTCCACGAGGGCCTCCCCGGATCCGTAGATGTCAAGGTGGTCGGCATCCATGGAGGTCACACAGGCAACTTCGGGCCTCAGCCATAGGAAGGACCGGTCGTATTCGTCGGCTTCCACAACGGTGAACTCGGTCCCTTCCAGGACAAAATTGCTGTTGAAATCCTCGGAAACCCCGCCGAGAAAGGCGGTAAATTCCATCCCCGCCTGCCCGAGCAAATGCGCCAGGATACAGGAAGTCGTCGTTTTCCCGTGGGTCCCGGCCACCGCGAGGCACCGGCTGTTTTTGCTGATCAGCCCCAGTACCTCTGCCCGCTTTTTTACCGCGAACCCGGCCTTTCGGAAGTAATTGAGCTCTGTATGGGAACCGGGTACTGCCGGGGTATAGATGACCAGGGTGCCCTGCGGGTCCCGGAAGGCTTCCGGGATCCGGGCCAGGTCGTCCTCAAAGTGCAGCCTGACGCCTTCTGATTCGAGGGCGGCTGTAAGCGGGGTGGGGGTTTTGTCATACCCCGCCACTTCTTTGCCAAGGTACCTGAAATAGCGCGCCAGGGCCGACATCCCAATGCCGCCCGCCCCGATCAGGTATACCCGGTCAACCCTATTCATCCTTTGTGTTTTTTAGCAATACCGCCTCGATTTCATCGACGATGGCCCCGGTTGCCCCGGGCCTTGCGAGTCCTTTGAATTTTTTGCCCATGGTGCGCATGCCCTCCGGGTTGGCCAGGAGGTTTTCCACGGTGCGCTCGAATTCGCTTTCCAGATCCGATTCCAGCACCATGACCGCTGCCCCTTTCGCCACGATGGCCTCGGCATTTTTTCGCTGGTGGTCTTCGGCAACGTTGGGGGAGGGAATGAAGAGCACCGGGGTACCCACAAGGGCGAGCTCCGAGACAGAGCCCGCCCCGGCCCTCGAAATAATGAGGTCCGCCGACGCTAAAGCCGTTCCCATGTCGCTGATGAAGGGGGTCACCCAGACCCCCGGACCCGTGTGTTTCCGGTAGGTTTCGTAATACCCCTTCCCGCACTGCCAGAGGACCTGGAACCCGAGCCCCCTGAGGAAACCGAGCTCCGCTTCAATGAGCTCATTGATCCGCCGGGCCCCCAGACTGCCTCCCAGGACCAGCAGGGTTTTGCGGTCCGGCTCCTGCCCGAGGGCTTCTTTGGCCTGTACCTTGTCCGGAAGGGAGTGGCTCAGTTCAGCCCGTACCGGGTTGCCGGTAAGCCGGATAGCTTCTGTCGGGAAAAACCGTTCCATTCCTTCGTAAGCCACAAAGATCCGGGCCGCCCTGCCGGAGAGCCATTTATTGGTGATGCCCGCAAAGGAATTCTGTTCCTGCAACACACAGGGGATGCCCCGCCGGGAAGCCATGCGAAGGGTGGGCCCACTGGCAAACCCCCCGGTGCCGATGACCAGGTGTGGTTTAAATTCCTTTATGATCGCATTTGCTTTCATGAGGCTATTGAGCAGTTTCACGGGAAACAGCAGGTTCTTCCATGTTATTTTTCGTTCCAGGCCGCTTATCCACAGGCCCCTTATCGCGTACCCCGCCTGGGGTACCTTCTCCATCTCCATCCGGTCGCTGGCCCCGACAAAGAGGAACTCCGCATCGGGATGCCGGCGCCTGAGCTCATCGGCTATGGCAACCGCCGGATAAATATGTCCCCCGGTTCCGCCCCCGGAGAGTAAAAACCTATAGTTGCCCACTGAGTATCTCCAGAGGATGCTCCTCGTTGGTTTTTTCGGTTACACTTTCTTCCTCCCTCGGATTCCGGCTGGCGCTCAGGACCACCCCGATGGCCATACAGGTCATCCAAATTGAGGTCCCGCCGCTGCTGATCAGGGGAAGCGTCTGCCCCGTGACCGGGAAGAGCTCCACGGCCACGGCCATGTTGATCAGGGCCTGGAAGATGATGGGAAGGCCCACCCCCATCACCACCAGTTTTCCAAAAACCGAGGTGTTTGCATTGGCGACCACCACGATGCGGAACAACAGCAGCAGGTACAGGAACATGAGCGAAAGGCCTCCGATCAGTCCGTACTCCTCGATGATGATGGCGTAAATAAAATCCGAGGAACTCTGCGGGAGGAAGTGCTTCATAACGCTCTTCCCGGCCCCGTTGCCCATCACGCCCCCGCTGGCAATCGCGATTTTGGCCTTTTCAATCTGGTAGTCCCCTGTGCCGTCCTCGCCGTCCCAGAAATGCTCCACGCGGTTTATCCAGGTATCCACGCGGTTGGGGAAAAGGTCCGGGAGGGCCTTGGCGAGCAGCACAAAGAGCGCCAGCACGGCCAGGCCCGAAAGCACAATGCCGAAAAGGTACTTCAGCGGGTAGCCCCCCAGGAAACAGAGCGTAAGCACCATGGCGAACAGGATGGCAGCCGTGGAAAAGTTAGCCGGCAGTATCAGCAGGAGGATCACCCCCACAGGAAGCCAAAGGGGGACAATGCTTTCCCTGAAGGTGATTTTCCGGTCCCTGATCTTCGAAAGGTACCGGGCCACATAGACCATCAGCACCACCGCGGCCAGGTTCGAGGTTTGGAACGTGATCCCCACAAAGGGCAGCTGGATCCACCGGCTCGCATTGGCCCCATCGATGGTGGTGCCCTGGGCCAGGGTATAGATCAACAGCAGGATCACAACGGGAAGGGCTATGATGGAAAGGCCCTTGTAGTAATGGGTCGGAATCTTATGCATCCCATAGATGATCCCGAACCCGAGGATGAGCAACATGCCGTGTTTGAGCAAATGCCCGATGGTCGTGCCATTGCCGACCACATAGACCAGGTTGCTGCTGGCGCTGTACACCGGCAAAAAGGAAAACAGGGCAAGCAGGGCCACTACTGCCCAGATCGCCTTGTCCCCTTCGAGATGTTGCAGGAATGCCTTCATGCTCAGAGCGATTGTACCGCGTTTTTAAACTGTTCCCCCCGGTCCTCGTAATTTTTAAAGAGGTCGAAGCTGGCACAGGCCGGGGAAAGCAAGACGGTATCCCCCCGATCTGCAATTTTATAGGCGACTTTTACCGCCTCGGACATCGCATAGGTCTCCACGATGAGGTCCACCACGTTGCCAAAGGCCTCCAGGATCCGCGTGTTGTCCATGCCCAGGCAGATGATCGCCTTTACCTTTTCCCGGACCAAAGGCAGCAAGGGGCGGTAGTCGTTCCCTTTGTCAACCCCGCCGACAATCCAGACCGTCGGGTTTTTCATGCTTTCCAGGGCGTAGTAGGTGGCATTGACATTCGTGGCCTTGGAATCGTTGATGTACTGCACATGCTGGATCTTAAGCACCTTCTCCAGCCGGTGCGGGGCCCCCTGGAAATTGGCCACGCTTTCGCGGATCGTCTCCTTGCGGATCCCGAGCAGGCGTGCGACCGTTGCCGCGGCCATCGTATTCTTGACATTGTGGAGCCCTTCGAGGGCGAGGGAATCAGTGTTCATTTTCAATAGGTTCTTGTCCGTTCGTATTTCAATTTGGTTCTCGTTCAGCATGGCGCCCTTCTCCAGGGTCTTTTCCAGGGACAGTGGCCAGGTTTGCGGCCGGATGGCCCCGGGCCGGATTTCCCGGGAGAGTACCGGATCGTCCAGGTCATAGATAAAATGGTCCGCTTCGGTCTGGTTCTCAAAAATCCGGAGCTTGGCCCGGACGTAGTTCTCCATCTTGTTGTCGTAGCGGTCCAGGTGGTCCGGCGTGATGTTGGTGATCACCGAGATGTACGGGTGAAAATCCCGTATGCCGTCCAGCTGAAAACTGCTTACCTCGAGCACGTAATACGCCCTGGGCTCGCGAACTACCTTCAGCGCAAAGCTGTCCCCGATGTTTCCGCCCAGCCCCACATCCAGCCCTCCTTCCTTTAAAAGGTGGTAGGTGAGCATGGCCGTGGTCGTCTTTCCGTTGCTTCCCGTAATGGCGATCAGCCTGGCCTGGGTAAACCAGCTGCCAAACTCAATTTCCGAGATCACGGGAATGCCGGATTCCCGCAAACGAACGACCATGGGGGCCGTATCGGGAATGCCCGGGCTCTTTACACAGAGTCCGGCTTCGAGCAGCCTGCTTTCGCTGTGCCCGCCTTCTTCCCACTCAATCTCCTGCTGTATAAGAACGTTTTTGTACTTTTCTTTAATGGGGCCGAAGTCAGAGACAAAGACTTCGTACCCCTTGCTTTTACCGAGCACTGCGGCCCCTACCCCACTTTCGCCTGCCCCGAGGACAGCCAGTACCCCCCTGTCCATTATCTGATCTTAAGGGTTACTATGGTGATGATCGCCAGCAGGATCCCGACGATCCAGAAACGGGTCACGATCTTGCTTTCATGGTAGCCCTTCTTCTGGTAGTGGTGATGCAGGGGGGCCATCAAAAAAACCCGCTTCCCGGTCCCGTATTTTTTCCGCGTATACTTGAAATAGGATACCTGTATCATGACCGAAAGGGACTCCGCGAAAAAGATGCCGCAAAGGATGGGGATCAGCAGCTCCTTGCGCACGATCAGGGCGATCACGGCGATGACCCCCCCGATGGTCAGGCTCCCCGTATCCCCCATAAACACCTGGGCCGGATAGGCATTGTACCAGAGGAACCCGATCAGCGCCCCCACAAAAGCCGTGATAAAGACGACCAGTTCCCCCGCCCTGGGGATAAAGAAAATGTCCAGGTAGTCCGAGAAGATCACGTTGCCCGATACCCATGCAAAGATCCCAAGGGTCAGCACGATGATGGCAGACGAACCCGCTGCCAGGCCGTCTATGCCGTCTGTGAGGTTGGCCCCGTTGGAAACAGCCGTCACGATGAAGATCACGATGGGGATAAACAGAAGCCAGGCGTACTTTTCAGCCCCTTCGCCCATCCAGCCGATCCAGTTCGCGTAATCGAGCTGGTTGTTCTTAAAGAACGGTACATTGGTCATCAGCGACTTGACTTCTCCGCCCTGTATTTCTTCCAGCTGGTATTCCGCGGTGATGATGGTAGTGTTCTCTTCCCGTATGGTCACATCGGGGTGGAAATAGAGGGTCGCCCCCACGATCAGGCCGAGCCCCACCTGCCCGAGCACCTTAAAGCGCCCCTTGAGTCCTTCCTTGTTCTTTTTGAAGATCTTGATATAATCATCGATAAAACCGATGATCCCCATCCAGAGCATGGTCACGATCAGCAGGACCACGTAGATATTGTCGAGGCGGGCAAAGAGCAATACCGGGATCAGGGTGGCAAAAATGATGATAATCCCACCCATGGTAGGGGTTCCTGCCTTTTCCTGCTGCCCTTCCAGGCCCAGGTCGCGAATGCTCTCCCCAACCTGTTTGCGCTGCAGGACGCGGATGATGCGCTTGCCGTATACCGTTGCCAGGAGCAGGGAAAGGAGTGCCGACATGGCTGCCCGAAAGGTCAGGAACTGGAAAAGCGAAGCCCCGGGAAACTGGTACTGGTTTTCCAAAAACTCGAACAAGTAGTACAGCATCTTTCCTTCTGTTTCAGATTAAATGGGCACGGCCCTTATGCATTTGCCTCCTGTTTTTCCAATTCCTCCCTGACGATCCGATAATCGTCAAATTCCCTTCGCACCCCCTTAATTTCCTGGTATGTCTCATGGCCTTTCCCGGCAATCAGGATGATGTCCCCCGGCTGGGCGAGTTTGCAGGCGGTGCGGATTACCTGCAACCGGTCTTCTATCAAAATGACCTTTCGGTCATTCTGGGGCCCCACCCCGGCTTCCATCTCCTTGATGATCGCCCCGGGATCCTCGGACCTGGGGTTGTCTGAAGTGAGGATGGCGGTGCTGCTCATCTGGGAAGCGATATGCCCCATTACCGGACGCTTAGACTTATCACGATCACCACCACACCCCACTACGGTGATGACGTTTTCATTTCCAGTCCTCAATGTGTTGATTGTGGTCAACACATTTTTAATAGCGTCCGGCGTGTGGGCATAATCGACAATTGCCGTAATCCGGTTCTTTGAAACAAAATGCTGAAACCGCCCATCCACGTTCCGCAGCTGGCTGATGCCTTGCAGAACCTCCAGGGAGTCCAGGCCGAGCAGGCGGGCCGTGGCGTAGATGGCCAATATGTTGTAGGCGTTAAAAGCCCCGATCAGGTTGGTCCAGACCTCGGAATCCTCGATTTTGAGCAACTGCCCGTCGAGCTGCTGCTCCAGGATCTGGGCCCGGAAGTCCCCGTAGGTCTTCAGGGCATAGGTGTATTTGCGGGCCGCCGTGTTCTGGATCATCACCAGTCCGTTCTTGTCGTCTGAATTGGTCAGCGCAAACGAGGATTTTGGCAACCCGTCAAAGAGCTTCTTCTTGGTGTCCCGGTAGGCTGCGAAGGTCTTGTGGTAATCCAGGTGGTCATGGGTGAGGTTCGTGAAAACAGCCCCTTCAAAATGCAGCCCTTCTGCCCGTCGCTGGTCGATGCCGTGGGAACTGACTTCCATGAAGCAGAACTCGACCCCGGCCTCGTTCATCAGGGCGAGATGCCGGTTGATGGTCAGCGCATCAGGGGTGGTCAGCTTTGTTTCGTATTCCGTGTCGTCCACCATGATCCGTATCGTGCTGATCAGCCCCACCTTATACCCGGCCGTTTTGAAAAGCTGGTAGAGGAGCGTGCTCACGGTGGTTTTCCCGTTGGTGCCGGTGACCCCCACCAACCTGAGGTTCCGGGAGGGGTTCCCGAAAAAATTGGAAGCCATGATCGCCAGGGCCTGCTGGCTGTCGGACACTTCCACATAGGTGACCCCATCTTGCAGGGACTCCGGCAGGTGTTCACAGATCACGGCAACGGCTCCTTTGCCGACGGCCCCTTCTATAAAACGGTGGCCGTCGGCGGCACTGCCGCTGATGGCGACAAAAACGTCCCCTGAACCGATTTGCCTGGAATCAAAGCAGAGTTCCCTGACCGCAATTGCGGTGGACCCGCTTACCGCCTTGATGGAAACCCCGAACAATACATCCCTTAACTTTATCATGAGAGCTCAAGAATGATTTTTGTAACCTCCTTAAGGTTGGTTCCCTTGGAGACGGATTGTTTTTTCACCTTGCCATTCCCCCGAATTTCAACTTCCACGCCGAGATTTTCCAGCAGGGATACCGCATCCATGCCGCTCATGCCCTCCAGGTCCGGTACCTGTTCAAAAGGTTTCCGGGCCAGGGTATAATACCCCGAATACGCCTCTTCCAGCCTGGGGAACGCCAGTTCCAGGCTGTTCAGCCGGGTCTCCACGGGCTTGTCCGACGTGATTTTCCGGGCAACGGACAGGAAGACCGGCCCGGCCACATCTGCCCCGTAATACCCCACGCTTTTGTCTGGCTCGTGGATTACCACGATACAGGAATACTGGGGGTTTTCCGCAGGGAAGTACCCGGCGAAGGTGGAGATGTACCCCAGTTTATCCGGGTCTTTGGATACGTAGTTTTTTTGTGCGGTCCCTGTTTTGCCCGCCAGGGAGAGAAAGGGGGAATCCAGGCCATGACCGGTCCCCTCGGGACTGCTCACCACATTCCGGAGCAGTTGCTGTACCTTTTTGACCGTCCCGGGGGAACAGACCGCCGGGTTGAGGACTTCCTTGTCAAAACGGGCCACCGTCCGGTTCCACTCCCGCACTTCTTTGATCAGCCTCGGGCGCACCAGCTCGCCATCGTTCGCGATGGCATTGTAATACGCCAGGGTTTGCAGGGGGGTGAGGGAAACTTCATACCCGTGCGACATCCAGGCCAGGGAGATCCCGGACCACCCCTTCTCACCCGGGCTCCGCAACACGGGCTTGCCCTCTCCTTTGATCGGCATCCCAAGCTCCCTGTGGAGGCCCATGGATTTCAGGCGATCGGTAAAGGCCCGCGGATTGTCCTTGTAGTTTTCGTGGATCATTTTGGCAAAGGCCGTATTGGACGACACTTCAAATGCCTTGCCCACGCTGATCTTTCCGTAACCGCCCCGGCGCGAATCCCGGACGACCCGGTCGTAAATCCGCCAGGTGCCCTTTTCGGTATCCACCACGGTCCCGGTATCCAGCTTACCATCTTCCATGGCCGCCACCAGGGACATCAGCTTAAAGGTAGAACCGGGTTCATGGGATTCGCCGATGGCGTAATTCAGGCGTTCGTAATAGGTTCCCTGCTCCGTACGGCCGAGGTTGCTGATCGCCTTTATTTCCCCCGTGGCCACTTCCATGACAATCACCGTCCCGTGCTCTGCCTTGTAGTGCTCCAACTGGCCGAGGAGCGCGTGATGCGCGATATCCTGTATGTTGATGTCGATGGTGGAGATGACATCGTACCCGTCCTGGGGCTCTATAATATTGTCCAGGCCAATGGGCTTCCACTGCCCTTTGGCGATTTTCTGTTTCAGGCGTTTGCCTTCAACCCCCCTCAGGTACCTGCCAAAGGCGCCTTCGAGCCCCACCCGGGTCGCATAGCCATTTTCATCAAAGCGCTCATAGCCCACGCTGCGCTCTGCTATTTTCCCCAGCGGGTGCTCCCGGACGATTTTCTGTTCGGCGATCATGCCTCCTTTGAAGGGGCCGAGCTCGAAGAGCGGGAATTCCTTGACCTGCTTAAACTGGGAGTAATCCAGGTTCCGGGCGATCAGCGCATAGCGATCGCGGGAGGCGCGGGCCTTGCGCAGGATGTTTTCGTAATGGGAAGCCGGTTTGTCGAGGAGTTCTGACAGCGACCGGGAAAGGGGCCCCACGCCGGCCTCGAAGTCAGCCGAGGAAACCGTCACGGCATCAAAACGGATGGTATACCGGGAGACCGAAGTGGCAAGCAGGCTGCCATCATTGGAATACAGGTTGCCGCGGGTGGGCTCGATGGTGAACATCTTCTCGGTCCGCTGCATGGCGAGTTCCCTGTATTTGTCACCGTCTGCGGTCTGTATATCGACCAGCTTGACCATGACTGCCACCGCAAAGAGGAACATCCCGCCGGAAACCAGATACAATCGGATCAATATGTGTTTGGGCGTAAAAGACACGGTCAGGGTTCTGTTTTGGCTACAATTATTTTTATGGGCGGGGTCTCCGCGGGCAGAAGCCCTTCCTGCACTACGGATTCGCGGATGGTGGATTCCAGTTTAAGGCGCTGTACCCTGGAGCGCACCTCGACGAATTCGCTGCGCAGTTGCTTCACCTCCTCGTTCAGGGCGGCTATCTCGTGGACTTTCCGGTCCGCCGAGTGGGAACTCGCGATCATTATGGTGGCCAGCAGGGAGGCAAAAACGATGAAGAGCCAGTTCTTCGGGGCGTCCCCATTGACCAGAAACTGTCCTTTGAGCAGGGCTACCAGGTTCTTTTTCATAGGTTACGTCGTTTCAGTTTTTATCTCTGTTCGTTCCGCTATCCGCAACCGTGCGCTGCGGGCGCGCGGATTTGCAGCAACTTCCTCAGCTGACGGGGCAATGGGTTTTCCAATGGCCCTGAACGGGACCTGGGGGTTCCCATAAAAATCCTTTGTGACCACTCCTTCAAAATTCCCGCTCCGGATAAAGCGCTTCACCAGGCGGTCCTCCAGGGAATGGTAGCTGATCAGGCTCAAGCGCCCCCCCGGGCGCAACAACTGAGCGGACTGCTGCAGCAGTTCCTGAAGGGCTGCCATCTCCTGGTTTACCTCAATTCGAATGGCCTGATACGCCTGCGCCAGCCCCTTATGCTCGCGGCCCCTTTGCAAAAATGGCTGCAGGACCTCGTTGAGTTCGGCTGTGGTTTCAATCGGCTTTTGGGCCCTCGCCCCGGCTATGGCACGGGCCATGGCCCCTGCCCGCTTCAGCTCGCCGTAGCGAAAGAACACCTCCCTCAGGCGCGCTTCGGGATAGGCGTTTATCAACTCCCTGGCCGAAAGGGATTCCCGTTGGTTCATCCGCATATCCAGGCGGGCGTCAAAACGGGTCGAAAAGCCGCGATCCGCCTGGTCGAACTGGTGGGAAGACACACCGAAATCCCCCAGGATTCCATCAACTTTCAGAATGCCATAGAACTTCAAATACTGTCGTATGAACCTGAAATTCGCGCCGATCAGCTCAAACCGGCTGTCTTCAGGTTTATTGGCCCGGGCCGCTTCGTCCTGGTCAAAGGCAAAAAGCCGGCCTTCAGGCCCCAATCGTTTTAAAATCTCCAGACTGTGTCCGCCCCCGCCGAAGGTGACATCCACATAAACACCGCTTTCGCGGATCGCCAGGCCGTCGACGGCCTCGCGAAGCAATACCGCCTTATGATACGGCGTCTCCATCATCCCCCATCACCTCTTCAGCCAGATCTGCAAAATCGGTTGCCGTTTCCTCCAATACCTGCTCATACGCTTCCTTATCCCAGATTTCGACGATGTTTATCGCCGAACTCAGCACGACATCCCTGTTGATCCCCGCTACCCCCATTAGGTTCTTGGGGATGAGCAGGCGGCCTGTGGCGTCAATCTCCACAAGCTTGACCCCGGCCGTAAATCGGCGGATAAAGTCATTGTTCTTTTTCTTGAACCGGTTCTTTCGGTTCATCTGAGCCATCAACACCTCCCACTCGGACATAGGGTAGAGTTCCAGGCAGGGCTGAAACACCGACCGCTTGATGACAAAACCCTGGCTCAGGAAGGGAACCATCTGATTCTTAAGGGCAACGGGCAGCATTATGCGCCCTTTGGCATCGGCCTTACACTCATATGTGCCTATGATAGAGGTCACGAATGGCTGGTTGATTTGTTAAATAAAACTCAAATATATATAAATTATTACCACATTTTACCACAAATATCCACTTTGTTCACAAATTTACCCCTTTCTTCCCCCTTTCCCCCCCGGAAAGGGTTC
>CAZUZE010000026.1:0-16303 GCA_964624565.1 uncultured Robiginitalea sp. | reverse complement strand
CTATCCGCAGAAGTTACAGGAATTGAAAAAAAGGGCGAAACGCGCCAGGGCCTTCAATATTGAAACCCGCCCAATCACAGATGCCAAGGTGATCAAGCGGCTGCGGGATTCTGCGGACCGGGTGCTGATCGATGCACCCTGCACCGGCCTGGGGGTGCTCAGGCGCAACCCGGATGCCAAATGGAAACTCGATTCGGCCTACCTGGAGCGGGTCTGTGAAACCCAGGGGAATTTGCTAAGGGACTATTCGGCAATGGTCCGCAAGGGCGGGTTGCTGGTCTATGCCACCTGTTCCATCCTCCCGGCAGAAAACTCCCAACAAGTGGAAGCTTTCCTGAAAAGCAAACCCGGGGCGGGGTTCCGCCTGTTGGAGGAGCGTGCACTGTTCGCCTCGGTAGAGGGGTTTGACGGCTTTTATACAGCCCGGCTGCAACGGGTGGAATAGCTGTTGAAAAGTACGGGGTTCCTGTTGATTTTTCCCGTGCATCCATACGGGTTAAAATGATACCTTTGTAGGCTCTAAACCCAAACAAGACGGCCTTCCATGATCCATTTTTTCGGAGATTCCCAAACCCTTGTATACGCCCTCTCTTCAGATGCCGATCTCGATGCCCTGACCATCGAAAAACTAAGCTGGCTCTTTGGCAACCAGCCGAAACTCGAAACGGCGTCTGTGGACGCCTTTTTTATTGGCCCCCGGGCCGCCATGGTCACCCCCTGGAGCACGAACGCAACCGAGATTACGCAGAATATGGGGATTTCCGGGATTACCCGAATCGAATCCTACAGGAGTACCAGCGCAGAGGATACCGATTTTGACCCTATGCTGTTTGAAAAATACGCCCGGCTCGGCCAGGATTTGTTCCACATCGCACACGAGCCGGAAGCCGTTCAGCAAATCCGGGACATTGCCGCCTACAACCGGGAACAGGGCCTGGCCCTGAGCGAAGAGGAGGTGGACTACCTCCTCGGGCTTAGCGAGCGCCTCGGAAGGCCGCTGACGGATTCGGAGGTCTTCGGGTTCAGCCAGGTGAATTCGGAACACTGCCGCCATAAAATATTCAATGGCACCTTTATAATCGACGGGGAGGAAAAGGTGGATTCGCTTTTTAAACTCATACGCAAAACATCACAGGCCAACCCCAATGACATCGTGTCGGCCTACAAGGACAACGTCGCTTTTATCAAGGGGCCGGAGGCTGTGCAATTCGCCCCTGCCCACCCCGACCGGCCGGACTGGTATGAGGAAAAGCCCTTTGCCTCCGTGCTGTCCCTGAAGGCGGAAACACACAACTTCCCCACCACCGTAGAGCCCTTTAACGGGGCCGCCACCGGATCCGGGGGTGAGATCCGGGACCGGCTCGCCGGGGGAAAGGGCTCCATCCCGCTTGCGGGCACAGCCGTCTACATGACCGCCTATTCGCGCCTTGAGGAAGGACGGCCCTGGGAGGCCCGCGTTCCCGAGCGCAACTGGCTCTACCAGACCCCCATGGACATCCTCATCAAAGCTTCCAACGGGGCTTCGGACTTCGGGAACAAATTCGGGCAGCCCCTGATCAGCGGGTCCGTGCTGACCTTTGAACACCGGGAAGGTGAATCGGTTACCGGGTACGACAAGGTCATCATGCTGGCCGGGGGGATCGGGTATGGGAAGGCAGCGCTCGCCCTGAAGGAAACCCCTGCGAAAGGGGACCGGATTGTGGTGATGGGCGGGGACAACTACCGCATCGGGATGGGTGGGGCAGCTGTTTCCAGCACGGATACCGGGGCCTTCAGCGCCGCCATCGAACTCAATGCGGTACAGCGTTCCAACCCGGAAATGCAGAAAAGGGCGGCCAATGCCATCCGGGGGCTCGTGGAAAGCGATAAAAACCCCATCGTATCGATCCACGACCACGGGGCGGGGGGCCACCTGAACTGCCTCTCCGAGCTCGTGGAGGAAACGGGCGGGTTCATCCACCTCGACCGCCTTCCCGTGGGGGACCCTACCCTTTCGGCCAAGGAAATCATCGGGAACGAATCCCAGGAACGAATGGGCCTTGTGATTGCTGAAAAGGACATCGACCTGCTCCGCCGGGTGGCCGAACGCGAGCGCGCCCCCATGTACGACGTGGGGACCGTGACCGGGGACCACCGGTTCACCTTTGCCTCTGATACCGAAACCCCGATGGACCTGGAACTCACGGACCTCTTCGGGAGTTCCCCAAAAACCGTCCTTACAGACCGGACGCTGGTGCGCAGCTTCGGGGAGATCGAATACCGGCAGGATGCTTTTAAAACCTACCTGGAACAGGTCCTCCAACTCGAGGCCGTGGCCTGCAAGGACTGGCTCACCAACAAGGTAGACCGCTGCGTGGGGGGACGGGTTGCCAAACAGCAATGCGCCGGGCCGCTGCAACTCCCCCTGAACAACTGTGGGGTAATGGCTGTGGATTTTAAAGGGTACAAGGGGATGGCTACCTCCATCGGGCACTCTCCGGTATCCGCCCTGATCGACCCGGAAGCCGGAAGCCGGAACAGCATTGCCGAAGCGCTCACAAACCTGGTCTGGGCACCCCTGGAAAACGGGCTGAAATCCGTGAGCCTCTCGGCAAACTGGATGTGGCCCTGCAACAATGAAGGGGAAGATGCGAGGTTGTACCAGGCGGTCCAGGCCGCTTCTGAGTTTGCGATAGCCCTTGGGATCAATATCCCCACAGGCAAGGATTCCCTTTCGATGAAGCAAAAGTACCCGGAGGGCGATGTGCTGGCCCCTGGCACGGTAATCATTTCCACCGGGGCCCAGTGCAGTGATATCCGGAAGATCGCAGAACCCGTTTTCAGGAAGGAGGGCGGCCCGCTCTATTACCTGAACATGTCCTCAGATGCTTTTAAGCTCGGGGGCTCCTCCTTTGGGCAGATCCTCGGGAAGGTGGGCACAGAGGCGCCCACCGTAAAAGACCCTTCCTATTTTGCCAGGGCCTTTGAAGGGCTGCAGCAAGCGATTCGGGACGGAAAAATCCTGGCCGGCCACGACGTTGCCTCGGGCGGGCTGATCACCACCCTGCTCGAAGGCTGTTTTTCCACCCCGGGGCTGGGGGCCGAAATCGACATGACCCCACTGGGAGAGGGCGATTTGATCAAAGTGATGTTCGCGGAAAACGCCGGGGTTGTATTCCAGGCAAAAAACACCGATATCGAGGCGGATTTCGCCGCATCGGGAATTCAGATCCACCGCATCGGAGCAGTTCGCGGCGGAGGAAAGCTCCTGCTGAAAAATAAGGGAGCGCAGCTGGAGCTGGATGTCCGGTCCCTGAGGGATACCTGGTACAGGACCTCTTACCTGCTCGATGCCAGACAAACAGCCGGGGGGCTGGCACTGGAGCGTTACCGCAATTACGGGGAACAGGCCCTGACATTCGAATTCCCGAAGGGGTTCACGGGAAAGCTCCCGGTTCGAACGGGGTCCAAAGGCGATCGTCCCAGGGCCGCCATCCTGCGGGAAAAGGGCAGCAACTCGGAACGGGAAATGGCCCATGCCATGTTCCTTGCTGGTTTTGACGTGAAGGACGTCCACATGACGGACCTGATCAGCGGGCGGGAGACCCTTGAAGGGATCCGGTTTATCGGGGCGGTCGGGGGATTTTCCAACTCAGATGTACTCGGAAGTGCCAAGGGCTGGGCCGGGGCTTTCAAATACAATGAAAAGGCAAGAAAGGCGCTCAGGCGGTTTTTCGAGCGCCCGGATACCCTCTCGATAGGAATTTGCAACGGGTGCCAGCTTTTTATGGAGCTGGAACTGATCCACCCGGACCACGAGGACCACGGGAAGATGACCTACAACGATTCCCACAAGCACGAGAGTGCCTTTACCTCAGTCAGGATTGAGGAGAATCCTTCCGTTATGCTCAAAGGGATGGCGGGTACCACCCTGGGGGTATGGATTTCCCACGGGGAAGGGAAGTTCCGCCTGCCGTATGGGGCCGAACGTTACAACATCGCGGGTACCTATGGCTACGAGGGGTATCCCTCCAACCCGAATGGCAGTGATTACAATGCGGCCATGCTCTGCGACGACAGTGGCAGGCACCTGGTCACCATGCCGCATATCGAGCGCTCGATCTTCCCCTGGAACTGGGCGTGGTACCAGCCAGGGCGCCAGGACGAAGTCTCTCCCTGGCTGCAGGCCTTTGTAAATGCGAGGGAGTGGATCGAATCCCACGGGTAGGCTCAAAGAGGGCGATAACACAAGTATTTGGCGGCAATTCCTAAATCCAGTTAGAGGCTATAGGGTGCTCTTCGATTACGCTGCCCCGTCCGCCATATGAAGACCTGAAATCCCATCGGAAACGGGGAGGGCACCTCAACGCCTTCAGGACAGATTACAGGAAGGTCAATGCAGGGATGGATCCCGGGGCAACTGTCGGCACATAGCCCCCTTTCCCCCTATCGGATTATGTGGTCCCCTGAATTGGAATCCGAGCGGGTTTTTCCCTATTTTCGGGAAAAACGAATCCCATGAAACAAACCCTCCCCCTGCTGTTCCTCGCTTTCCTTGCCTTGCCGACTGTCCTGCAATCCCAGTTTTCACTGGAGGAAGTCCTCGGGGCCCCGTATACCGAATCGTTACTGGCCTCTGCGGACGGGCGGCACCTGGCGTGGGTGGTCAATGAAAAAGGGGTTCGGAATATCTGGTATTCAAACACCGCGGAAGCAGCCCCGGAGGCCCTGACTGCCTTCGATTCAGATGATGGACTCGCGATCACCCTGGAGGGGCTCACCCCGGACTTTGTTTTTTTTACGCGGGGCAACGGGAATAACCGCAGCGGAGCTCCCGCGAACCCTGCGAGCCTGAGTCCGGTTCCCCAGCGACAGGTCCTCAGGCTGCGGCGCTCCGACAAGCTATTGGATACCCTGGCCCAGGCCGGGGGGATCGTCCTGCACCCCCAGGGAAAAGAACTGCTCTATACACGGGGCGCCAGGGTATACCGGATAAAGGGGCTGGATGCTGCTGAGCCCGAAGAAGAATTCCTTTTTGAAGCACGGGAAGGGGTGACCTCGCTGGTGTGGTCCCCTGACGGGCTGAAAGTGGCCTTTGTCAGCCCGCGGACGGACCACAGTTTTGTGGGCGTTTTCACACCTGGGGGCGACAGGATCCAATGGATTTCCCCGGGACTGGGATTTGATGAATTCCCGGCCTGGTCCCCGGATTCAAAGCGAATTGCATTCCTCAGGAGGCCCGGCCGCAGCAAGGACGAGCTTCGGGACCTCACGGGTGGGAACCCCTTTGAGATCCTGGTGGGGGAGCTGGAAAGCGGGATGGCCCGGTCCATTTGGAAATCCCCGGGCGAGGACGGCGGGTTTGCCCAGTACTATCCCAATGTACCCCTGAGATGGACCAGTGGGGATGATATTTTGTTTTACTCTGAACACGAGGGCTGGAACCATATTTACCGCATCCGACCGGATGGCAGCAGCCTCAGGGACCTCACCCCGGGGGCCTGCATTACGGAGAACAGCAGCCTTTCGCCGGACCAGCAGTACCTCTACTCCTCCAGCAATTGCGGCGACATCAACCGCCGGCATATCTGGAGGACGGACCTCAAAACGGGGGCCTCCAAGCAGGTAAGCGACATGGCAGGAATACAGACCCATGCCGTCGGCCTTGACGGCGGCGCCTTTGCCTACCGGGAAGGTCGCTTCGACCAGCCCACCACAGCGGTCCTGGACCGCAACGGCATGGCAAAAACACTCGGGCCCCTGTCCGCCGACTTTCCCTCAGGGGCTTTCAGGGAGCCAAGGGCCGTTACCTTCAGGGCAGCGGACGGCCTTGAAATCCACGGGCAGCTCTTTGCCCCACCCCCGGGGGCAAAAAAAAAGCACCCCGCTGTAATCTTCATGCATGGGGGCCCTATCCGGCAGATGCTGCTCGGATACCACTACAGCGGGTACTACGCCAATGCCTACAGCATGAACCAGTACCTCGCCTCCAGAGGATATGTCGTCCTCTCCGTAAACTTTCGTTCGGGGATCGGGTACGGTCGTGATTTCCGGAGGGCGCCCGGGCAGGGGCCCAGGGGGGCGACTGAGTACCAGGATATCGTGGCGGCCGCAAGATACCTGCAATCCCTGGAGGCTGTGGATCCGGGTAAGATCGGCCTCTGGGGGGGGTCCTATGGAGGCTACCTCACCGCCATGGGGCTCGCCCGCAACCCGGACCTTTTTAAGGCGGGAGTGGATTTGCACGGGGTGCATGACTGGGCCTGGAGGGGGAGGGATTTTTCACCCGGCGGCGGCTGGGGCCTGAGCGAGGACCTCTTTGCAGGGGCAACCGCTTCCTCACCTGTGGCGGACCTCAGCAAATGGCGCTCCCCCGTGCTTCTGATCAGCGGGGATGACGACCGGAATGTCATGATCGGGCAGTCGGTCGACCTGAAGAACCGCCTGGACGAACTTGGGGTACCCAATGAATTCCTGATCTTTCCGGATGAAGTCCACGGTTTTCTGAGGTACGATTCCTGGTACAGGGCCTATGAGGCAACCGAACGTTTTTTTGACCGCCATTTAAAATAGGCCGGGACGATGTTGTTCCTGAATTGCAGATTTCTCAATCCGCTCTGGGTTCAATTGTGAATCCTGTTGCAAAAGAGGATGCGCTTTTCGTATTTTGCAAAACGATTTAAACGAAACGTATGCAAGCCGTCACCCGAATTTTTGAGTTCCCCTATTTTCAACAAAAGGAATTTCCACTCGATAAATGCATGGTTACCAAATCCGAAGGGGAATGGGAGGCCGTAAGTACGGGGGAGTACCTGAAAAAGGCAAACGCCATCAGCCGGGCCCTGCTGCAGCTGGGGGTGGAGGCGAATTCCAAAATCGCCATGATCTCCATGAACAATAGGACGGAATGGAGCATCGTGGATACGGGGATCCTTCAGATAGGGGCCCAGAACGTCCCGATTTACCCGACCATATCGGAAGAGGATTACGCCTACATCCTCAACCACTCCGAATCCATCTACTGTTTTGTCTCCTGTGGGGAGGTACTCGAAAAGGTTCGGGCGGTACAGGATCAGGTGCCCTCTTTAAAGGAGGTTTTCAGCTTTGACCAAATCGAGGGCTGCAGGAACTGGGGTGAACTCCTGGAAATGGGAGCGGACGAGGCGAAGCAGGAAGCGGTGGAGGCCCGGAAGGCTGCGGTAAAACCGGAAGACCTCGCCACCCTGATCTATACATCCGGCACCACGGGACGGCCCAAAGGGGTCATGCTGTCCCACGACAACATCGTTTCGAATGTGCTGGCGAGCAAGGAACGCGTCCCCTTTGAATACGGGGGGGTGGCCCTGAGTTTCCTGCCCGTCTGCCATATCTTCGAGAGGATGATCCTCTATCTATACCAGTACTGCGGGATCAGCATCTATTTTGCGGAAAGCCTGGAGACCATCAGTGACAACCTGAAAGAGGTAAAGCCCAACGTCATGACGGTCGTGCCCCGCCTGCTGGAGAAGGTATACGACAGGATCATCGGCAGGGGGGCGGACCTGACGGGAATCAAGAAAAACCTGTTTTTCTGGGCCGTCGAAGTCGGGCTCAAATACGAACCCTATGGAGCCAATGGCTGGTGGTACGAGCGGAAGCTGGGACTGGCGCGAAAACTCATCTTTTCCAAATGGAAGGAAGGCCTGGGGGGGAACCTCGAGACGATGGTTTCCGGGAGCGCGGCCCTGCAAACGCGGCTGGCAAGGGTGTTTGGGGCTGCCGGGATCCCGGTCATGGAAGGATATGGCCTGACGGAGACCTCCCCGGTCATTTCGGTAAACGACGAGCGCAACCGGGGTTGGAAGATCGGCTCCGTGGGCAGGGTAATCACGGGCGTGGAGGTCAAGATCGCGTCGGATGGCGAAATTTTGTGCAAGGGGCCCAATGTGATGATGGGCTACTACAAGGACGCGGAAAAGACCGCCGAGGTCCTGACCCCCGATGGCTATTTCCACACGGGGGATATAGGGGAGATCGATTCAGACGGATTTTTGCGCATTACGGACCGGAAAAAGGAAATGTTCAAAACTTCCGGGGGGAAATACGTAGCGCCCCAGCTCCTGGAAAACCGGCTGAAGCAGTCCCGGTTTATCGAGCAGGTGATGGTTGTGGGCGAAGGTGAAAAAATGCCGGCGGCCCTTATACAACCCAACTTCGAATTCCTCTTCGAATGGGCCAAACGCCATAACCTCGACCTTGGAAGTACCTCTGAAGCCATTGTGAACCCAAAGGTGCTGGAACGTTTCAAGGAGGAAGTCGAAGCGGCAAACGAGCAGTTTGCGAAGTGGGAGAAGGTGAAATTATTCCGCCTTACCCCTGATGTCTGGTCGGTCGACGCAGGCCATCTGACCCCTACCATGAAGCTGCGTCGGAAAATCATCAAGGAAAAGTACCTCGACCTCTACAACGACATCTACAACCACTGACATCGGTCACTAACCTGCATACGGGTTAGCGTCTTTATTCGGGAACAGGAATAACAGCCTGAAAATGTCTGTAGGCACGCTATTTTTTTTCCAATTTATTATGCATGCATAATAAATTTTTCTATATTTGGGGGCCGTACCAGAATTATGAAGGACATCACCATTGACTACGCCCTCAGATCCACATGGCAGGCCATTGCCCGGATGTACAATGAGGAGGCCAAGCACTTCGACAGTACCATGGCGGTCGGGTTTACCCTCTTGAGTATCGACCCGAAGACAGGGACTCCCTCAACGGCCCTGGGACCCAAGATGGGCATGGAGGCCACCAGCCTTTCCAGGATCCTCAAGAGCATGGAGGGCAAGGGGCTGATCCAGCGCCGTCCGAACCCGGAGGACGGGCGCGGGGTGCTGATCCACCTGACAGACTTCGGCCTTGAAAAACGGGAAGATTCGAAAGCGGTGGTCCTGAAATTCAACGAGGCCGTGCGGGAGCATGTGACCCCGCAGGAGCTCGAGGGTTTTTTTTCCGTGATAGGCCACATCAACCAGCTTATTTCGGAAAAGAAGATCTACGAAAAAGAAAAAGCATCTAATACCTAATATCCCTTTACAGATGAACAGACATATCAATAAAGTTGCCGTCGTTGGTTCCGGAATCATGGGAAGCGGGATTGCCTGCCACTTTGCCAATATCGGAGTGGAAGTGCTGCTGCTCGATATCGTTCCCCGTGAACTCACGGAGCAGGAATCGGCCCGGGGGCTTACCCTTCAGGACAAAGCCGTCCGCAACAGGATTGTAAACGATGCGCTGGCCAAAGCCCTGAAATCAAAGCCCTCCCCCATTTACCACGCGGGATTCGCAAGCCGGATAAAAACAGGAAACCTGGAAGACGATATCTCAGGGGTTGCCAGTGCCGACTGGATCATCGAAGTGGTCGTGGAACGCCTGGACATCAAAAAACAGGTATTTGAACAACTGGAGGCGCACCGGACACCGGGAACCCTGATCACCTCCAACACCTCCGGGATCCCCATCCACTTTATGAGCGAGGGGCGGAGTGCCGATTTTAAGCAGCATTTCTGCGGTACCCACTTCTTCAACCCCCCCCGGTACCTGAAGCTTTTTGAAGTCATTCCAGGGCCCGAAACCAAAAAGGAAATTCTCGATTTCCTCATCGCCTACGGTGAAAAATTCCTGGGCAAGACTGCTGTCCTGGCCAAAGACACCCCGGCTTTTATCGGGAACCGCATCGGCATCTTCAGCATTATGAGCCTCTTCCACACCATTAAGGAACTGGGGATGACCATTGAGGAAGTGGACAAACTGACCGGTCCTGTCATCGGACGGCCCAAGTCGGCCACTTTCCGGACCGTCGACGTCGTGGGGCTGGACACCCTGGTCCACGTGGCCAATGGGATCGGAGCCAATTGTCCGGATGACGAGCGGCACGAGCTCTTCCGCCTGCCGGATTACATCGAAAAGATGGTAAAGGAATCCTGGCTGGGCAGCAAATCCGGGCAGGGATTCTATAAAAAGGTGCGCAAAGACGACGGTTCCAGCGAGATAATGAGCCTGGACCTGGATACCATGGAATACCGCGGGCAGAAAAAGGCATCCTTCGCCACCCTGGAGCTTACCAAGTCCGTGGATGCGGTAATCGACCGGTTTCCCATCCTGGTGGGCGGCAAGGACAAGGCAGGGGAATTCTACCGCAAGAGCTTCGGGGCCCTTTTTGCCTATGTGAGCTTCCGAATCCCGGAAATCACCGATGCGCTCTTCAAAATCGACGACGCGATGAAGGCTGGTTTCGGCTGGGAACACGGACCCTTCCAGATTTGGGATGCCATAGGGCTCGACAAAGGGCTCGATCTCATAAAAGGCAGCGGGCAATCCCCTGCCCCATGGATCACAGAGATGAAGGAGGCCGGGGTATCGACCTTTTATACGGTCAAGGAGGGGGCTACCTACTACTACGACATTCCCTCCAGGGGCTACAAGAAGGTTCCGGGACAGGATGGCTTTATCATCCTGGACAACATCCGCAAGTCCAAAGAGGTTTTCAAAAACAGTGGGGTTGTCGTCGAGGACCTGGGGGACGGCATCCTCAATGTCGAGTTCCGCTCAAAGATGAACACTATCGGGGGGGATGTCCTCGCGGGCCTCAACAAAGCGGTCGACCTGGCGGAAAAGAATTATCAGGGACTGGTCGTCGGCAACCAGGCCCCCAACTTTTCCGTCGGGGCCAACATCGGGATGATCTTTATGATGGCTGCCGAACAGGAATACGACGAGCTCGCCATGGCGATCAAGTACTTCCAGGACACCATGATGCGCATGCGCTACTCTTCCATTCCGGTGGTTGCGGCCCCGCATGGCATGACCCTCGGGGGGGGATGTGAGCTGAGCATGCACGCCGACAAGGTGGTTGCGGCTGCCGAAACCTACATAGGCCTCGTGGAATTCGGGGTTGGGGTCATCCCGGGTGGCGGGGGCTCCAAGGAAATGGCCCTGCGGGCATCCGACCTTTTCCGGAAAGACGACGTGGAGCTCAATGTACTCAGGGAGTATTTCCTTACCGTAGCAACGGCCAAGGTATCCACCTCAGCCTATGAGGCGTATGACCTGGGGATCCTCCAGAAAGGCAAGGACGTGGTGGTGGTCAACAAGGACCGGCAGATTGCCACGGCCAAGGCATACGCCAGGCTCCTGGCGGAAACGGGCTACACAAAGCCCGTGCCCCGAAAAGATATCAAGGTGTTGGGAAAACAGGCGCTGGGAATGTTCCTGGTGGGCACGGACTCCATGGAAGCCGGACGGTACATCTCGGAACACGACAAAAAAATCGCAAACAAACTGGCTTACGTGATGGCCGGGGGCGACCTCTCCGAGGCATCGCATGTCAGTGAGCAGTACCTCCTGGATCTGGAACGCGAGGCCTTCCTCTCCCTGTGCGGCGAACGCAAGACGCTTGAACGGATCCAGCATATGCTGAAAACCGGGAAACCATTGAGAAATTAACCGAATTCAAAGAGTGCAAACCATGAAAGACGCCTATATCGTTAAAGCATACAGAACCGCCGTGGGCAAGGCGCCCAGGGGTACCTTCCGGTTTAAGCGGCCGGATGAAATGGCCGCGGAGACCATTGCCTATATGATGAAAGAGCTGCCGGGCCTCGATAAAAAACGAATCGATGATGTGATCGTGGGCAATGCCATGCCCGAGGCGGAACAGGGCCTCAACATGGCACGCCTGATTTCCCTTATGGGCCTCGAGGTTGAAGATGTGCCCGGGGTAACGGTCAACCGGTATTGCGCCTCAGGGCTGGAGACCATCGCCATCGCCTCTGCCAAAATCCGTTCCGGGATGGCAGACTGCATTATTGCGGGAGGTGCCGAAAGCATGAGCTACATCCCCATGGGCGGGTACAAACCGGTACCGGATTACGCCCTGGCCAAAAACGGGAAGGAGGACTACTACTGGGGTATGGGCCTCACCGCTGAAGCCGTGGCCCAGGAGTTCAAGGTATCCAGGGAAGACCAGGACGCCTTTGCGTACCAGTCCCACCAGAGGGCGCTCAAGGCGCAAAAAGAGGGAAAATTCGATTCCCAGATCGTCCCGATCGATATTTCCTACACCCATGTAAACAGCCAGGGAAAAAAGGTCACTGATACCTACACGGTCAAGGCGGATGAAGGCCCCCGGGCCGACACCTCCGTGGAAGCCCTTGGCAGGCTGCGGCCTGTCTTTGCGCAGGGCGGAAGCGTCACGGCCGGGAATTCCTCCCAGATGAGCGATGGGGCGGCCTTTGTGATGGTCATGAGCGAGGCCATGGTCAGGGAGCTCAACCTGGAGCCCATTGCACGCCTGGTAAACTATGCCGCCGTGGGCGTGCCCCCGCGCATCATGGGAATAGGGCCCGTCAAGGCGATCCCAAAAGCGCTTGAACTCTCCGGCCTGAAGCTCAAGGACCTGGAGCTCGTGGAGCTCAATGAAGCCTTTGCATCCCAGTCCCTGGCAGTCATCCGGGAAGTCGGGCTGGATCAGGAAATCGTCAATGTCAACGGTGGGGCCATCGCCCTGGGCCACCCCCTGGGGTGCACGGGGGCAAAATTATCGGTGCAGCTCTTCGATGAGATGCGCCACAGGAAGCTGACCGGGAAGTACGGCATGGTCACCATGTGCGTGGGCACCGGGCAGGGGGCCGCCGGGATCTACGAATTCCTGTCGTAACCCGGATCCAAACAAGTCTGAATAAAAAATTGAAAAGAAAAAAATTAAGAGATGAGCAGCGAGATTAAAGAAATGGAAATTACCCGGGGGGGGCAATTCCTCGTAAAGGACACTGCCTGCGAGGACGTGTTTACCCTGGAAGATTTGAGCGAAGAGCAACGGATGATGCGCGACAGTGCGGTGGAATTCGTGGACCGGGAACTGTGGGCCCACTGGGAGCGGTTTGAGCAAAAGGATTACGCCTTCACGGAGGCCTGCATGAAAAAAGCCGGGGAACTCGGTTTTTTGAGCATCGCAGTACCTGAGGCGTATGGCGGCATGGGCATGGGATTTGTTTCGACCATGCTGGTCTGCGACTATATTTCCGGGGCTTCCGGGTCCTTCAGTACGGCATTCGGGGCGCATACCGGTATCGGCACCCTCCCGATTACCCTCTACGGCACCGAGGCGCAAAAAAAGAAATACGTCCCCAAACTCGCCAGCGGGGAATGGTTCGGCGCCTATTGCCTGACCGAGCCCGGGGCGGGGTCGGACGCCAACTCGGGCAAAACAAAGGCGGTACTCTCCGAGGACGGCAAGTTCTATAAAATCACCGGTCAGAAGATGTGGATCTCCAATGCCGGGTTCTGCAACCTCTTTATCGTTTTTGCCCGTATTGAAGACGACCAGTATATCACCGGGTTCATCGTGGAAAACGATCCGGAAAACGGGATTTCCCTGGGGGAAGAAGAGAAAAAGCTCGGCATCCATTCCTCTTCCACCCGACAGGTGTTCTTTAACGAGACCAAAGTACCGGTGGAAAACATGCTCGCCGAAAGGCAGGCCGGCTTTAAAATTGCGATGAATGCCCTGAATGTGGGCCGCATCAAGCTGGCTGCAGCCTGCCTGGAAGCCCAGAGGCGCGTTACCGACGAGGCCGTGCGCTACGCCAAGGAACGCATTCAGTTCAAAACGCCCATCATCGATTTTGGCGCCATCAAGGCGAAAATCGCCACCATGGCGACCAACGCCTACGTGGGGGAAGCCGCATGTTACCGGGCTGCCCGGAACATCGAGGACCGCATCGCGATGCGCCTGGCCGAAGGAAACACGCATCAGGAAGCCGAACTCAAGGGGGTGGAGGAATACGCCATTGAATGCTCCATCCTGAAAGTAGCGGTCTCCGAGGATGTCCAGCAGACCACCGACGAGGGGATCCAGGTATTCGGGGGGATGGGCTTCAGCGCCGATACCCCGATGGAATCTGCCTGGAGGGATGCGCGTAGCGCGCGAATTTACGAAGGCACGAACGAAATCAACCGGATGCTGTCGGTAGGGATGCTCATCAAAAAAGCGATGAAGGGCCATGTGGACCTGCTCGGGCCCGCCACGGCAGTAGGCGAGGAACTGATGGGGGTCCCTAGTTTTGACACCCCTGATTATTCGGAGCTCTTTGCAGAGGAAAAAGACCTGGTCAGGCGCCTGAAAAAGGTATTCCTGATGGTTGCCGGAAAGGCCGTACAGCAATTTGGCCCGGATCTGGAGCAGCACCAGCAGCTCCTGATGGCAGCCGCAGATATCCTGATCGAGATCTACATGGCTGAATCGGCAATCCTGAGGGCCGAAAAGAATGCCAAAAAATCTGGCGAAGACAGCCAGAAAACCCAGATCGCCATGGCGCGCCTTTACCTCTACGAAGCAGTGGACATTGTGATCAAAAAAGGGAAAGAAGCCATTGTTTCCTTTACAGAAGGGGATGAGCAGCGGATGATGCTCATGGGCCTCAAGCGGTTCACCAAGTACCAGAACCAGCCCAATGTAGCGGCCCTCCGGGAACTAATTGCCGATGCCGTTGCCGCTGAAAACGGGTATACCTTCGACTAAACTATCCTTTAATCCAATAGTGGAAAGGCCACCCCCGCGGGGGTGGCTTTTTTGTTTGTGCTAAATGTCCGGAAGAAGCCCTGGGGGGGCCATTTGGGATCGGATCCCCGGCAATATTTGGTCTTGCCCACAAATGGCGTATGGCCTACCTTAGGCAGGTGAAAAATCAGCTGTTGAAAAACGCCTATGACCCCCGCTTTTTCCGGGAGGAGGGCGTGAAACTGGTAGAACGGCTCGCAGGCTACCTGGAGGAAACCCTTGCGGGAACAGGCCCTGTGCTCGCCTACAGGGACCCCGCCGGGGAACGGGCCTTTTGGTCGGAATGCCTCTTCGGCCCCGGTGAAAAAGGGGATGCCGGGACCATTCTCGAACATATCACCAGGGTGCACCACCCGCGGTATATGGGACACCAGGTAGCCCCTCCCCTGCCCCTGGCTTCCCTGGGGGCCCTGCTCGGCGGCTTCCTGAACAACGGGATGGCGGTCTACGAAATGGGCATGGCGCCGACGGCCATGGAGTACCTTGTCACCGAATGGCTGTGCAAAAAAATAGGCTACCTCCCCTCTGCCAGGGGAATCCTGACCTCCGGGGGGACCCTTGCCAACCTTACGGCCCTGCTCTCAGCCCGTCGGAACAGGGCCCCTGAAGATGTCTGGAACCAGGGGTACAGCGGGGGCCTGGCCATCCTGGTCAGTGAAGCGGCGCATTACTGTGTGGACCGGGCGGCGCGCATCATGGGGCTTGGGGAGGCCGGGGTCCTGAAGGTACCCGTACTTGAAGATTTCAGCATGGACACCTCAAAGCTGGGTGCTATGTACGAGGAGGCCCTTGAAAAAGGCCTCACCCCCTTTGCCGTGGTGGGGAGTGCCCCCTGCACGGCCACCGGGAGTTACGACGACCTGCATGCCATTGCCGATTTTTCCGAAAAACACGGGCTTTGGTTCCACGTGGACGGGGCCCATGGCGGGCCGGCAGTCCTTTCGGGGACCTACCAGTACCTGGTCAGGGGGATCGGGCGGGCCGATTCCGTGGTCATCGACGGCCATAAAATGATGGGCATGCCGGTCATCACCACGGCCCTGTTGTTCGCTGACGGGGCAACCTCCTACAACACCTTCAGCCAGGAAGCCGAATACCTGCTTTCCGATACGGTGGAAGAGGACTGGTCCAATGGGGCGAAACGCACCTTTGAATGCACCAAGCTCACGAGCGCCCTGAGCTGGTATATGGTACTGAAGCATTACGGGGAGGGCATCTTTGAAGAATACCTGGACAGGCAATACGACCTCGCCCGCACCTTTGCCGGCATGATCCGGCAAAGGCCGGGCTGGGAACTGGCCTGTGAGCCCCAGTCCAACATCCTATGCTTCCGGTGGGTTCCCGAAGAAATGGATACAGAACGCCTCAATGAGCTCAATGCCCGGGTCCGGCAGAAAGCCCTGGAGGAAGGGCGCTTTTATATCGTACAGACCCGGCTCAGGGGAGTGCAGTACCTGCGCACCACCCTGATGAACCCCTTTACGGGCCCCGAACACCTGTCCGAGCTCCTGGCCTACCTGGAAGATCTCGGCAGGGAGTGCCTCCCCATGGACTAATTGAATCCCTGTTATCCCGAATCCCTGCACCCTGTTGGAGAAAGGAATAAATCATTGCAGATTATTTTATATTTTGGTTCTTATTCAAATCTAAAACAGTTTTGGTTTTATGTCTAAAAAGCGAGTATTTACCTGTTCCCTGCTTTGCATTTTTTCGCTGCTTCCG
>CAZUZE010000025.1:0-16622 GCA_964624565.1 uncultured Robiginitalea sp. | reverse complement strand
CCACGTCGCGACGCGCGTCGCACGGTCGCCGGCGTTCGTGACCGTCCACTGCAGCCCCAGCAGCGTACCGGCGTCCGCGGAGGCGTCGACCGTCAGACTGGTCACCTGCAGGTCCGGCTCGCGGTAGGTATCATAGGTTTCGTAAAGGGTTGAGGTGAACTGCCCGTCCTGGCCCTGGAGCGACAGGGAAAAAACAGCGAACAGCAGAAGTACGCGGGTTCTGATCATGGTTTGGGTGATTGGGGTACAGGTTTCAGGGCCAGATCGCTCAGGTTCCGGCGGATCGCCCTCATAAAGTCTTCTCCCGGGTCGGTTTTGGCCGTCCGGTACGCACTGTCTTTTTCCAGCCACAGCGGATGGCCCACAAAGGCAGTGTACTCGTAATGGCCGATCACGTATTCGATCGGATAGGTTTTGGCAAGGGAACGCACCAGCCGGGTGTTGGCCTCCAGCTGTGATACGGTCAGGGGTGTTTCAGGGGTGCCGCCCACGTTTTCAATCCCGATGGCACAGTGGTTCAGCCCGATGGTGTGGCGCGCCATGACGGTATCGGGCAGGAGCTGGTAAATCGTACCGTCCCGGTCAACCAGGTAATGGGCAGACACATTGAGCGCCCCGGCACCCTGTATATCGCCGCGTGCCGTGGGGAGCCGTTCCGGTTCGAAGGCATCGAGGGAGCCCTGCAGGGTCGGGATGGCGGTCCAGTGGAGTACGACCATCCGCGGATTTATGGCCGGGGTGGCTGCAGGTAGGCCATACCGGTCCTGCAGGTAGGAAATTGTCAGGGCGTTCCGGTCGGGCCCGAAGGATATCGGCCGGTCCACGACGACGGGCTTCGAACCGGCGCAAGCCAGTACGAGCGCCTGCAAGGCCAGGACTACCAAAAACTTCCCCAAATTCCGAGACCTCATCAATTTGTGCATTATGGGACACCTGCCACGAAAAAGCTGGCCTTCCCGGTACCGGGTTGCGCCCAGGCGAAAGTACTCCTTTCCCGTTAATTTTTCAACGGGGTACCGGTTCCGGGCATAGGTATATAACTCAGCTCCCCTTCCATCATCGGAAAGGTCTTTTCAACCCATCGGGCCTGGGCCGATTCAATTTTGGAGCGCTCGGAGGACACAAAATTCCAGGTGATGAACCGCTCCCCCTCAAGGGGCTCCCCTCCGAATACCAGCAGATGGGCCCCGGCACCACAGGAAATAGTACAGGATTCCCCGGGCTTGGAGTACAGAATGCTCCCCAGTGGGATTTCAGACCCGCAGGCCCTGACGGACCCGCTGACCACGACAATCCCTATTTCCCCCCGGACTCCCTCCGCGAGGTCCGGCGTCGATTCCTCCAGTATCCGCACTTCGAGAAGGAACATCTCTGAGTACGAGGGTATGGGGGACTCCTTCCCAAATGCCTTCCCCCCAATCAGGGTAAAGCGCGCCCCCCGGGCCTCCCATCGCGGAAGCTCGGATTTGTCCGCGTGAAAAAAAGCCGGGGGCATGTCCTCCATGGATTTTGGCAGTGCAATCCATATCTGATAGCCGTGTAGTGTAAATACGGTGCCGTTCCTCAGGTCTTCAGGGGTGCGTTCCGTATGGGTGACGCCTGCGCCTGCCACCATTAAATTGACCGAACCCGGTTCTATGCGCTGTCTCGTTCCCAACCCGTCACGGTGTTCCAGGGCCCCTTCAAAAAGGTAGGTAAGGGTGGCCAGTCCGATGTGGGGGTGCTGGCCAATATCCATGTAGGCATCCGGACCCAGGGTTGCCGGGCCCATATGGTCGATAAAGATAAAGGGGCCAATCATCCGCTTCTTTCGGAAGGGCAGCAGCCTCCCGACCAGAAAGTCCCCGATATCCCTGCTCCGTTCAGGGATGATCATTCCGCTTTTAGACATAGTCGATTTGCGTATCTTCGAAACTTAAAGATACCGCATTTGAAATGAAAAAACGAAATCGAAAACTCCGCTGGGCCCTCATCGTTATCCTTTTGCTTTCCATCGGGTTTTACACCCAGTATCCGAAATTGGGCATCATTAGCGGATACACGGCGAAGAATATGGCCTCAGCTGTTTTTGTGGCCGGGCGGACCGAAAAATCCGTTCGGGAAAACGATCACAGGGCCGGCCTGATCTCCCTGGCATCCGAGCACCTGGAACCCCAGCGCAGGAGTGCGACCTCCACGGTTTTTGGCATGCAGGAAAGGGAGGCCTTCTATCGGGAGGGCCTCGGTGCCGTGCTGCTGCCTGTGGACGCTGAATTGCCGGATTCCAACCTCGCCCCCAGGCGGGACCGGGTCCCTTCCCCCCTGCCCTATCCGCTGGGCCATGCAAAACCAAAGGACACCCTGTTTCCGGAGGTGGATTACGACCAGCTGAAACGGGGCGTGGCCCAGGCCTTCAGCAACCCTGACGTACAGCGGACCCGGACCGTAGCCGTGCTCTACAAGAACCACCTGGTCGCTGAGCGGTATACAGAAGGTTTCGGCCCGGACACCCCTGTGCTGGGCTGGTCCATGACCAAAAGCGTACTGGCTACCTTATACGGCATCATGCAATACCAGGGACGCCTACAGGTAACCGAAAAACCAAACCTCCCCCAATGGGAGGGGGATGCCCGGGGGGACATCACCTATAACGACCTGCTGCGGATGCAGAGCGGCCTGGCATGGGAAGAGGACTACGGGGGGATCTCCGACGTGACCCGGATGCTCTTTTTGAGCAGTGATATGTCCAAACCGGCAGCTGAAAAGGAACTCCTCGGCCCCCCTGGGAGCATCTGGTACTATTCTTCCGGTACCTCCAACCTCTTGTCAGGACTCCTGAGGACCCACTTTGAAAGGGACCAGGAGTACCTGGATTTCCCCTACAGGGAACTTATCGACCGCATCGGGATGCATTCGATGCTCCTTGAGACCGACCTGGCCGGGAATTTCGTGGGCTCCTCTTACGGATGGGCCTCTACCAGGGACTGGGGCCGGTTTGGCCTGCTCTACCTGAACCGGGGAAAATGGGGTGAATCCCAGCTCTTTGACCCTTCCTGGGCAGCCTATGTCGCCAGCCCCACTGCAGGTTCAGAAAACGGGTACGGGGCGCATTTCTGGCTGAATGCCGGGGGCAAATATCCGGATGCCCCGCGCGATATGTACATGGCCAACGGTTTTGAGGGGCAGCATGTCTTCATAATCCCTTCGAAGCAGCTGGTGGTGGTCCGGACGGGCCTTGCTGAAGACCCGGATTTTCAGTTAAATGACTTTTTGAGGGAAGTCCTGGCGGCCTTTCCCTGATGGCGGGAGGGGAAATTTCGCTTCGCTGAAAGGGCGAGCCAACAGGATCGGGGGTGCTCACAACAGAAACCGGCCCTTTGGCAACAATAACTTTCCAAAGCCAGGGTCCTGCCGTAAGTTTACATCGTAATCAAAAACAAAGCATTACAAGTTTATTTTTTCATTTTCATATAGTGTTCTCGTAAAAGAGTCCTGCCGACAAAGCAGGGCTCTTTTTAGTTTGGGACATTCCAACGGGGTTCAGGGAATCCACTTGTTCTTCCCGAAGTCGGGCTTCCGCTTCTCCAGAAACGCATTCCTCCCCTCCTTTGCCTCCTCGGTCATATACGCCAGGCGGGTCGCCTCCCCTGCAAATACCTGCTGTCCGACCATGCCGTCATCGGTGAGGTTCATGGCGAATTTCAGCATTTTGATGGATGTGGGTGACTTGGCCAGGATTTCCCGGGCCCATTCATAGGCAGTTGCCTCCAGGGCCTCGTGGGGTACCACCGCATTGACCATTCCCATTTCGTAAGCCTCACGGGCACTGTAGTTCCGCCCCAGGAAAAAGATCTCCCGGGCCCGTTTCTGCCCGACCATCTTGGCGAGGTAGGCCGAGCCGTAGCCCCCGTCAAAGCTCGTTACATCGGCATCCGTCTGCTTGAAGACGGCGTGCTCTTCACTGGCGAGGGTAAGGTCACAAACCACGTGCAGGCTGTGGCCTCCCCCGACGGCCCATCCGGGAACCACGGCAATGACCACCTTGGGCATAAACCTGATGAGGCGCTGCACCTCGAGGATATTCAGCCGGTGGTACCCGTCCTCCCCCACATACCCCTTATGGCCCCTTGCCTTCTGGTCCCCCCCGCTGCAAAAAGCATATACCCCGTCCTTTGGGGAAGGGCCTTCGCCTGACAGCAATACCACCCCGATGGAGGTGTCTTCCTGGGCGTCGTAAAAAGCCTCGTATAATTCGCTGGTGGTCCTGGGGCGGAAAGCGTTCCGGACTTCGGGCCGGTTAAAGGCGATCCGCGCGACTCCGTCGGCCTTCTTATAGGTGATGTCTTGAAAATTACCGGCTGGTTTCCATGGGATGTTCTTCATTGCATTTGGTATTAGGGCGCTTTGAACTCAGGGGTAAAGATACTATCCCCTCCCAAATTAATCCCCCCTTTTTTCCTTGGCCTCAATCCACTTTGAAAGATAGCGCAGCCGACCAAAGGCTTCGCTCCTGAGCAGTTTTTCCAGGATCCGGGCCTGGCCGGGGGGCTGCTGGTGCCTTTCTTTCAGGGATCCCAGGGCATCGGCCAGGGGCTGAAAGGATGTCTGGGTATGTACCTCGCAGGCCTCCTGCTGAACCTTCAGGGATTCCTTCCACAGTCCGGGGTCCCGGTAAAGCGCGACGGCCTTTCGAATAAAATCCTCATTGCTGCCTGCCAGGAAGGGATGCGGCCCGGCAGTTCCGAGGATCCCTTCAAAAGCACTGGCCGTCCCCACGGTGGGCAGGCCAAACCGGGCCGCGTCGAGGACCTTTCCCTTTATCCCGGCACCAAAACGCAGAGGGGCCAGTTGCAACCGTGCACTCCCCAGGGGGGCCTGGAGATCAGGAGCCCAGCCCTGCACGAGAAAACCTTCGCCGGGGTCGTGGAGCTGGAATACCTGCTGTGGAAGGTAGGCCCCGCAAATCAGGAGGCTGGCCTCCTGAAGGTGCTTGCGGATCCGTGGCCAGAGATCGGTTTTCAGCTGTCGGATGGCATCGAGGTTCGGCCGGTGTTTCCCATTGCCGATAAAAACGAATCCCTTCCGCGCTTCAAACCCGGGCTGCCCTGCTTTGGGAACAGGTTCCATTCCCAGGGGGAGGTACAGGAGTCTCGGCTCCAGCAGCGGCACCTGCCCCACGAGCAGCTCCATTTCACGACCGGAGACAATCAGGCTGAGGTCTGCCCGGAACATACTCGCAACTTCGCGGAAAAAAAGAGGGTGTCGTACCCATTCGGAGGGGTTCCAGGGCCTCCCCCCAACCAGTGCCTGCTCCCTTGAATGCCGCAGGGAATGCAAATCTTCGGTATCCAGTACGAGCAATGCCTTTGGGAGGGCTTCATGTACCCGCCAGCTGAATTGTTCTTCGGTCGGAAAACGATCAAAGAGGACCAGGGTAAAACCCCGGTCCTGAAGGAACCGATCAAAGGAAGAATCATTTAAGCGTATGGCTGCAGTTTCAATGCCCATGGACCCCAGGTCCGCCCCATAACTGACCGCACCGGCGCTGCAGGCGAACACAATGGAATACCCGGCCCTTTGGAATCCCCGCAACAGCCATAGCATCCGCTGGCCTGCCGCCGTTGCGTCGGGTTCCGGCCATTGGTGGCCGATGACGAGCATCGGCCCGGGGTTGGGCCCTGCTGCTGGCATCAGTTCGTATTATAACCGGGAGGCATACAGCTGTGAAATTCGGAGCCGGAGCTTCCGCTCATAGTCCTCCTGAAGCCAGTCCCGATAATTCTGGGTATTGTTCATGATGCAGTAGGAATACTGTTTGATCCGAAAGTGGATCTCCTCCTGCAGGGATTTCGCGAGGATCCTTGCCTGAAAGATGTCCTTTGAGTTCTCAACACACATCATGGCGTGTTGCTCGATGCTTTCCTCCAGGACCTCTTTGGACTTCCGCCCATTGGCAAAAGCGTCCTTATAGGCCTGCTTGATATCCATGTCTATGGAAGCGGACCTGGCGAATCGTTCCCGAAGCTCCTCGGGCATTACATAGACAAACTCCCGCTCAATTTCCTCGTCGTTGCGGATGTTCTCGAGGTAGAAATCCGGAAAGTGGAAAATCTCCTGCCAGTCCACAGGGGCGTCCCAGGGGCCGAACCGGGCGATATTGTTCCCTAGGTCGACTACCGTAAACTCCTCTTTGTCCTTAAGGATCCGCGAACCCCTTCCGATCATTTGAAAGTAAAGGGTCAGGGAACGGGTAGCCCGGTTGAGGATAATGGTCTCCACGCTCGGTTCGTCAAAACCCGTGGTCAGGATGCTGACCGATGTCAGGATGGCATCCGGGGTGTTGGAGAACCAGTCCAGGATGTCCCTGCGCTCCGAAGCTGTATTCTTGTTGTCGAGATGGCGGATGGGATATCCCGCCTTTTTAAACATCTCATAGACGTATCTGGAGGTATTTATCCCATTGTTGAATATCAGCGTTTTGGTGCCTTTGGCGAGTTCCTCATAGGCGCCCACGAGCTTGCCGAGCATAAGCTGGTTGCTGTAAAGGGCATCCGAGGAGCGCACGGTATAATCCCCGTTTATCCCCAATTTAAGGGATTTCAGGCTCACGTCGTAATTGTACATATTCGCCCGGGCCAGGAATTTTTTTGAAATCAGTGAAGCGATGGACTCCCCTACGATCAACTTCTTGTAGTGGTCCTTCATGGGGAGTTTGATGTTCGAGCTCAGCGGGGTGGCCGTTACCCCAAGGATAATCGACTTCTCAAAATACTTGAAGAGTTTTCGAAAAGAATTGTAATGCGCCTCGTCGATAATGACCATCCCGATCCCATGCAGGTCGATCGCCTGCTCCTGCAGCCGGTTGTTGAGGGTTTCCACCATAGCGACGAAACACTGGTAGGAATCCTCATCGGGGAGCTCCTTTACCTCGCTGTTGATGATTTTGTTGTGAACCCCAAAACCCTCCAGCATCCTGGAGGTTTGCAGACTCAGTTCGATCCGGTGGGTAAGGACGACGACCTTTTTGCCGGTTTCGGCTATGTATCGCTTCGCGATTTCAGAAAAAACAACGGTTTTTCCCCCTCCTGTAGGCAACTGGTACAGCAGGTTGATATCCTCCGGGGATTCCGCCAGGACCCCGAAGATCTTATTCAGATCCTGGAGCTGGTAATCGTAAAGTGTCTTTTCGGAATACGCAGTTCTGGTGCCCAATAGTCAAAAATTACCTGAAACAGGGTCCGGCAGGTTTGGATGGCCGGATCAATTTGCAAAACTACTGGATTTTTAACCTTTGGCGAAATCTTCCGGGTGGATACGGGATTATTTAATATCCGGCTGCCCGTGAAACGAGGTTCTCGGGGGACTCCCCCTTTAATAGGCGGTAATAGTTCGCAACGATTTGCGGGGCCACCGATGCCGGGTCCGAAACACTCGCAATATGCGGTGTGATGTGGATGGCAGGATGTTTCCAGAAGGGATGGGCCTCCGGAAGGGGCTCCGTTTCAAAAACGTCCAGGCAGGCCTCTGAAAGCCTGCCCTGCTCAAGGGCGTCAAGAAGGTCCCCTTCGCGGAGCAGGGGCCCCCGGGCGACATTCACGAGCCGGGCCCCCTCCGGCATTTCCCGGAAGACATCCCTGTTCAGGATGCCATGGGTTTCGGGGGTCAGGGGCAGCAGGCATACCAGTACCTGCGCCCTTCTCAAAAAAGCGTTCCGCTGGGAATCCCCCTGAAAGACAGGGAAGTCCACATCAGGTTTTGAAGTGCGGGTCCACCCGACTACTGAAAACCCAGCCGCTTTCAGGGATGCCGCTACCGCGAGCCCCAGTTTGCCAAGGCCCATAATCCCTACCGATACCTCCGCGAACCGCTGGTACGGACGGGGTTCCCACCGGGCGGAAAATTCACGGTATTTGTAGGCCTGTAACCTTTTGAGCATCCCCGTAACCTCCGCGAGCACAAACTCCGCCATATCCGACGCCAAAAACGGATCTACCACCCGCATGACCGGGAGCTCCGGGGGAATGGAACGATCCTCCATGATAAAATCCACCCCCGCCCCCAGGCCGTGGATTCCCAACAGATTTGGAAAAGCAGCAAGGCTGCCGGGGGGATGTTTCCAGACCGCAGCCATTTTAATATCCCTTTCGGGGAACTCCTCACCCATGCCATATACCCTGATCTCCGGGGCGTGGCGGGCAAAGGCATTTTTCCAGGGGGCCAGCAGCCCGTCATTCCTCAGAAGTACTATCGCCATCTGCTCTTTTATTTGATTTGAAGGATAATCATAATACCTGCTTTTAGAGCATACGGTACCCACCTGCAGGTTTCCTGCCCCCCTGCCGTGGGAACGAATCGCCGGTCCGCTTTCAGAACTGTTCCGAATGGGAGGCGAAGGCTTCTTTGTTGGGCCAGTCCGCTTCCGCCACTGCAGCGGCGAGGGCCCGGTAGTCTTCACCGAATTCCCGGAGAAGCCCGTGATACATCAGATGCGAACCCCATTCCCGATAGGACCGGTACATGCTTTTGTAGAATGCTTCCGGGCACCTTTTGCGCTTTTCGAACCTCAGGGCCGTCTCCAGGTTGAACGCCATCAGCTCGGCCTGAAGGGAGGGGTCCACCCCAAGGGTGCGGAAATGCTTAAGGTATTTCTGGGCCACCGAGCGCCTTGCCCTGGCCCGTTTCCGGCGCTTTGGGAAGTACTCTTCCGAAATGCGCTCCATCGCCTCTGCCAGGAGCTTGTCCTCTTTCGGGTTAAATATAAAATCGTAATAGGTCCTGACCTCCGGGAACCGTTCGTACAGGTCGTGGAGCTGTTCCCGGAGCGATTCCCGGTCCAACCCGTCCGTGTACTTTTTCAGGGCTCTTTTGCTCATCGGGTTTAAAAATATGGGAGATTTCCCTAAGGCGGGCTCTCCGGATTGAGGAATTTGTCTTAATTCTTTGTGAAAGTCTCATAATTAATGTAAAACAAATCCCCGGGGCTTTTGGAAAAGAGCAAATAATGGCGTATTATGAGAAGATGTTAATCCGTAATCCAAATATACATACATGAGGCAACTAAAGATAGTCAAGCAGGTCACCAACAGGGAGTCCAAATCCCTTGACAAGTACCTGCAGGATATCAGCAAAATCGATTTGATAACCGCCAATGAAGAAGTAGAACTTGCACAGCGCATAAAAAAAGGAGACCAGGCAGCCCTTGAAAAACTCACCAAGGCGAACCTCCGCTTCGTGGTTTCCGTTGCCAAACAGTACCAGAATCAGGGACTGAAGCTGCCGGATCTCATCAATGAAGGCAATGTAGGCCTGGTAAAAGCCGCCAAACGTTTTGACGAAACCCGCGGGTTTAAATTTATCTCATATGCCGTCTGGTGGATTCGCCAGAGCATCCTGCAGGCCTTGGCGGAGCAATCCCGTGTGGTGCGCCTGCCACTGAACAAGATCGGGTCCATCAATAAAATCAAAAAGGCTTTTTCCTACCTCGAACAGGCACATGAACGCCCGCCCTCGCCGGAGGAAATCGCCAAAGAGCTCGACATGTCATTGGGCGAGGTAAAACAATCCATTCGGAATTCCGGACGGCACGTCTCCATGGATGCCCCCCTGAAGGAAGGAGAGGATTCGAACCTTTACGATGTGCTGCGGTCCGGTGAATCCCCGCGCCCGGACAAAAGCCTGATGCTGCAATCCCTGAACACTGAAATCAACAGGGCCCTTGAGACCCTCTCGCCCAGGGAAGCCGATGTCATCAAACTCTATTACGGCATTGGGGACCAGCAGTCCATGACCCTGGCTGAAATCGGACAGACCTTTGACCTGACAAGGGAGCGCGTGAGGCAGATCCGCGAGAAGGCGATACGGAAACTGCGGCACCAGTCCAGGAGCAAGCTCCTCAAGTCGTATTTGGGGTAAATGAAAAAGGCGGCCCTTCCGGTACCGCCTTTTTCGTTCACACACTAAATAAACACTAAGAACAATTAAGTCTGCTGATGTCGAAATCCATCAGGATTTCATTGAGGCTCTGGATAAAATCCAGGTATGCCGCATTGTTTTGATAGTCTTCTGCCATGGGAATTCGCTTTAAGAATAACCGCGTGACTAGAGATAGTCAACTTCGGCCAGTTGGTTGACGCTTAAGATTTCGTTTAATTCCTGGAGGAATGTCAGGTACTCCTCTCCGTAGGTATCGTATAGCATAGCAAGATTGGGTTTTGAAATGCAAAAGTATTAACGCCCGAAATGCGGATTCTCGTATAAAAAAGGTGGTTTTTCCGGACGTATGGCAAAGATTTGTGGTGAATGCCCCATTTTGCGATGCCAGAGTTACAGGACAGGACCTTTTTCAAATCTGAAGCTGATAGGTCAGGCCTCCGCTGACCACCCAGAAGAACGCCCCTGATTCCAGGAGGTATTCCTGCCGCCCCACCCCGAGCTGGGCCCGATACAGGTGTCGCCCTTTTCCCGGGCCGAACTGGTATTCCATAAAAAATTGCTGGGACTCGAGGAACAGGACGGATTCCGCCTGCAGCACATTTCCATTGAAGAGCTGCCTCAGTTCCGGACTATAGCCAAAGGAAGCCGTAAGGCCCAGGTAATTAAAATTGTTGGTGAGGTACTTGCGGACCGTCATACTCCCCGAACCCACCGGTCCCCTGCCCCCTACGATACTCAGGTAGGGACGGATGTTCATATAGTAATTCCCCCTGTAAATCCCCACGGAAGCCGTCAGCAGGGTGGCCTGTACGTTCCTAAAGTCCAGGTACCGCGCCCCGAGGGAGGCCTCCATGGCCCTGGGCAGGTTCGCGTAGAGCTCCAGTGCCCCTTTATGGTTTGGATAGAGCTCTGAATCCGAATACCCGTAATTCGCAAAGGCGTAGAACGTCCTTGAAAGGGTTGGATACAGGTCGAGGTCGTACTGGATGGCCCCGACGCCAAAGCGATTGCTGTAATTCAGCCTCGGGATGACTTTGCCGTATTTCGTCCTGCGCTGGTATTCCAGGCTGGTATACATCATCGGGTCATAGTACTGGTCGAAAGCCTCAATGCGGTTGGAAAGGGAGATCTGGTTCCGGTAGGTTACCGCGGTCTCCGTTTTTTCGGCCTCCTCTCCTTCCATGTAGGTGCCGAGGATCTGGGCCCTCATCTTGCTGATGGTTTCATTTTCACCCAGGAAATTCAGGGCCTTGTTGGCCAGTCCGAGGGCTATGGACATATTCCCGGCCTGGCGTTCATTGTGAATGGCCGAAATCCAGGCATCCTCGTTTTCCCGGTCCCTGGACGTCACCCGGTTCAGGTGCTTGCGGGCCCTGGAATAATCCCCTTCCCACCTGTAGGTGTTGGCCAGCAGGGTCTGCGCATCCGAATACCTGGGATGCTGTTCGAGGATCCCGGTGAGTATCTGCCGGGCCTCCCGTCCGTTTCCGGCAAAGGCGAGTTCCCGGGCCTTGAGGAATTCAGCTTCGGGATCCATAACCTCCTGTGCGATGGCCACGTAAAATGGGAGGCAGCACAGCCCAAGCGTCAGGATAAGACCAATACGTTTCGTTTTTCTCATGGTTTTTCGTTTCACATATGGGGAAGCTCGCCGGTCCTACCGGATTCCATCCCGGCATGGACCTCCTCATTCATCGTCCGGGCGCGCTCCATCCGGTCCCTCAGGGCAGTGCTTTCTTTAAAATAGGTTTCAATGGTGGGCTGCAGTGCGGCACTTTGCCGAAACTCCCCGCTCCAGTAATAGACATCCAGCAGGGCAACATAGGCGTCCTCGTAAAATGGATGTTTTTGCACCGCCTGTTCCAGGACCCGGGCAGCCGCGTCATAATCGCCTTCCCAGGCCAGAATGCGCCCCAGCAGGATTTCGGCGTCCGCATATTCAGGGACCTCGGAGAGAATGTAATTACAGAGTTCCCGGGCCCGATGGTAATTGCTGTTATGGGCCAGATCCCGGGCTGTTTCAAAAGCCCTGTCAAAATCCCGGCCGTAAAAGGTATTTTGTATCCGGAGCAGGTCCTTTCCATCGGGTTTGTGATAGGTGTAACCCGGTAGCCGCGATATTGTAAACGGATCCCGGAAAAACCCGTCGTTCCGCCCGAAAGCGTCCCCTCCCGGAAATCGGGACCCGGGCAGCCGGCTTTCATCGGCCGATTTCCAGATCCGCTCCTCCTCCTTATGGTAGATCTCTTCAAGGGGGTCCAGCCCGGCCCCGGATACCGCGTATTCCAAAGGTTCATGAACGAAAAAAGCGCTCTTATAGACCTCGGATAACAGGTATTTGGTCTTGCTTTCCGAAATGGGCTCCGACCGCGCCAGCAGGGTAGCCAGAAAGAGGGAAAAAAGGGCCAGGGTAAATGGGTAAACCCGCCCCATCCAGTGCTGCATGGGCGCACTCATCCTGAACAGGAAATAGAAAAACAGGACAAAAACCACAAGAAGGGTTGTCAGTGAAATAATATTTCCGGCAGGGGCGAACACTTCAGAGAGGGCCCTTGCCCCTGGTTGGGGCATCTCAAAATGGGTGATGAAATACCAGGTCAGGGCGCTCTCCAACAACAGGACCGCAGCCAGGAACACGGCAGTCGCATAGAGGCCCGTTCGCGGGCGAATCGTCTCCAGGGCGTTGAATGCAAAGTACAGAAAGAGTGATAAAAAAGCGGTAAACCCCAGATGATGGGCCATCAGGATGATCAGGGTGCTGCCGGCGACCGATGGCAGGACGCCAGTGGAATACAAGCTGTATTGCTGGTAGATGCTGAGAAGGACCAGGCAGAAATAATAGGCCAGAATGAGGCGGGTAAAATCCCCCATCCCCTTTCGCGATGCTGCCACCTGTTTGATAGAACTAATGTTTTCCATCGCTTTATGCATTTGCAAATCCTTTGCGCACCTGGACCCCCCAGCCTGCAGGTACCCTGAACAACTTTTTGTAATTCCCGCGCACGGAGGACCAGACCACGATTGGCTGGAATAAAATGGGTTCGAGGAACGCACAGGCGATCAGCAGGAAAATGTCCTTGATGCGTTGGTACTGGTTGTACGACCAAACCTCCCAAAAAATGGCAAAGAGCGAAAACATGACCGCAAATGAATACACCGTCAGCGTTATGGCCAGAAAGAATTCATAGTATAAAATCCCCAGGCCCCAGAAGAGGAGGATGGTCAGAAACCAAAAAACTCCAGTAAAGGCGAGAGCCATTCATAGAAAAACCAGTACGGATAACTCAGCATGCCCAGTCTGCCGAAACGCGGGTTAAAGAGCATGTCCCGATGCCTCCGCAGGGTTTCCAGGGTTCCCCTGGACCACCTGTCGCGCTGATTGACAAGCGTCTTCAGGTTTTCAGGGACCACGGTCCAGCAAAGCGGGTCCGGCAGGTATTCGATCGTATAGGGCAGGCCCTTTTCATGCATATACCGGCGCATTCGGAAGACGATCTCCATGTCCTCACCCACCGTTCCCGTGTCAAATCCGCCGGCGTCCATGGCGACCTGACGGTCAAAGAACCCGAAGGCCCCGGAGATGATCAGCAAACTGTCAAGCCTTCCCCAGCCCATCCTCCCCAGCAGGAAGGATCGGGTATACTCAAGCAATTGAAACCGGGCCAACCAGCTCTTGGGCAGCCGGATTTCCCTTAAGATGCCGTTGTCAATTTTACAGGAATTGGCCACGCGAAGGACTCCGCCCACGGCGATTACGCGCTTTCGGGACCGTTGGAAGAATGCCCGCACCACGTGGAGGAGCGCATCCGGATGCAACAGGCAGTCCGCATCGATACAACCGATGTACTTGCTCTCGGAAAGGTAAATCCCCGTGTTGAGCGCGTCGGATTTTCCGCCGTTTACTTTATCCACGACCGTAAGCCTGGAGAACGCCTGGCGCTCCGACCGGTAAATCCCGCGAATGGGTTTTGAGGGCCAGTCCGCATCCATATGCGGGGGGGTCCTGACCAGATCATAGGCTTCGATAAGGCGGGAAAGGGTATCGTCCTCACTGCCGTCATTTACGACCATGATGTCGTAGTTTGTATACCGGAGCGCGAGCAGGGAACGCACATTCTCGACAATGGTGAGGGATTCATTGTAGGCTGGCGCAATAATGGTGATGCTCGGCGCCATTGGGGTATCGGCCAGACGGGAGATGTCCCCTATACTGTGTTTTTTCCTGAAATAAAGG
Source organism: uncultured Robiginitalea sp. (assembly GCA_964624565.1). Lineage (GTDB taxonomy): Bacteria > Bacteroidota > Bacteroidia > Flavobacteriales > Flavobacteriaceae > Robiginitalea. Next base: position 2,476 of record CAZUZE010000025.1, on the reverse strand, counting down.
GAACTGCGGGAAGAGAGGTACCCTATTGTCGTGAACAGGGTAAACAGCACAAGGGCAAACACCAAAAAAACGATGTTGATGTACTCGAGCGACATTCGGAACAGATCATTAAGCATCGGGGTCGTTTTTTGGGTCCTTTAATTTACTGGCAGGCGGCAATTGGATTGAACCGGTACTCCGTAAGCCTTTGTTTCCCTGCTGAATATCTCCTGGAAAACAGAAATCGGGATCGAGGGAAAAACTAAACGGGAATGCCTCCCCTCCCGGTTCTTCTTCAATGGAAGCTGAAGGCCCTTCCCTTTTCTCGGTGGGCGTCCAAAGGCAATCGGGTTGTTTCAATGAAGAGGTTTCCGGGTTCGCTTCCAGGGTACGGGCCAGGAGGGCATGGACCTTTTGGGCCTTCTTCCGGATCTTCGGGTTGGGATCTGCCAACAGCCTCTTGAGAAAAAGGAGTTCCTTGGTCCCGCCCACAATGGCGATTTCATCCATCAGGATAAGTTTGGATTCCACGTCATAGGATCTGAAGAACTCTTCGAAAATGGAAAAACTCCCATCACCTTGGTCGGCATCGGCCCGTACTAAAGGTTCCTCCTGAGATCCGTCTGCCTTGTGGATCTCCTCCGGGCTCACATGGAATTCGGGAAAGAGGTCTTCAAGCAGGTCGTCATCTTCAAAGCCATGGTCACCGGGAGGTTCCGGAGGGGTTCCCCCACCGGTTCCCGGGACGAATTCGGTGTCGAGCACATGGGCTGTTTCCCGCAATTCTGCCAGGAGGATTTCACGGAGAATCCCCAGGTACCCGGAAGAGCCCGATAAGGATTCTGCCTGCACTTCCAGTTGGCGGACCCATTCAGGCGAGGGTATCCCGGGGGTCAAACTGGAACCGCTATCGGCCTGATCCACCACCAGGGGGAGGAATCCGGGTATCGCATCAGGGGATTTTCCATGATGCTTTGGCAAGGTGAGTACATCGATCAATTCTTCGACGATACAATCCCCGAAGACCTGTTCCGCTTCCTGGCCCCACCCTTCCGCCGGGAGGGCGGAGGGCGTTTCGGTTAGCGTCCCTTCCCGTTGCCCGTCCAGCTTCCTTTGGAGTTCCTGCGGCCCTTCTGCCGGATTCCCGGAGGACGAAAAATCCGGTTTCAGCGCATTGATCAGCAAGGGCTCAGACGAAAACAGGGATTCCTGCGGGATTCCTTCAGCCGCTTTCGGAACACCGCCTGCATCCGGGATTTCGGAAGATTCGCCCATAGGCTGGGGATCCCGGAAATCAAACTCACCCTGAACCCCAATTCCCACCAGGTCGATATCCCTTTGCATTGCCTCAGCCACCAATCGGGCCTTGGAACGAACCATAAACGAGGTGTCGTCCGCCGCCCGCGCTTCCAGCCATGGAATATCCAGCATATTCCCAATCGCCTGCAAGGCATTGAGGATGTGTATTTTAATTTCGGGGGATGCTCCTGGAAACTGGCTTACGAGTTCTACGCGGGCCCCTTCATAACGAAATTCGGAAATACATTCGAGCGCTGCGATCTGCAAACGCTCGGATTTGTGGTTCAAAAACATGAGGAGGGCTTCAGAGGCATCGTACTGCTTGAAGATGCGGACCAGGTTAAGGGCGAAGCGCACCACTTCCTGGTTTTCTGAAACAAGCCACCTTTTGAAGCTCGGAGGGGAAAATCCGGGCCTGGACGTCAGTATTTCAATAATCCGGACCTGCTGCCATTGAGAAATAGGGTGCTGGCAGGTATCGAGGAAATACCCGATGCCTTCCTCCTTCAGGCCGATGATCGCCAATTGGGCTTGTTTGCGGACGATGCTGTTCTTGCTGTTGACATGGCCCCTTATGGCGTCATATGCCTGGGTAACCTGCATTTCCGTCAATTGTGAGAGGGCCCGGGAGATTTTGTCCCATTTGCGGCCAGAGAGTTGCCTTACCGCATCTTCATGCAGGCCAAAAGACTGATAGAGCTGCGAAATGCGCAGTCGGGTTTCCGGCAATGCCTCCCGCTGAACTTCGAGCATGGTCTCCGAAATGACGTCCCGGTCGAGGGGGTTTTTCAGCAATCTTCGAAGCTCCATTTTCATCCAAAGGGATTCCGCCCCTTCCTTTGATGGGGTTTCTGACTGATGCAGCAGGTAATTCTGGATCATCGGGGCGAGCTCGCCCTTGCGGGTCGCGAGTTCCCTCCCCCTGGAGGAAAGCCGGTTCCGGAAGTGAAAAATGAACAGGAAACAAAGGGCGGAAACCCCTGAAAAAACCAGCACCAGGTGCCAGAGAAAGTCCGTCCTGATGGCCAGAAAGCCCAGTGGGATCAGTTCCTGTGCGAAAAGTAACTTGTATGTCATAATCTCTTGATTTCCGGTCCTCCCCAGGGGGAGAAAATGTTTTTATTCACCGTTTGCCGAAGCGCTTCGATCTGTCTTCCACAGCCGGGTAGTCAGGGAACAACCCGTTTTACTCCAGTCG
>CAZUZE010000024.1:0-16734 GCA_964624565.1 uncultured Robiginitalea sp. | reverse complement strand
ACGGCCTCAATCCCGTAGACGGCGCTGCCATGGACTTTGGATAGCATACATCTGTGTTCAGGAGCGGAAAATACCCTTGCGGCCTGAAAAGGGCATGCAGGGCATCTCGTATTTCAAAGGAGTCGCCAGAAGTGTGAAAGCTGCAGGGCATCAATCCACCTCAAAGGCAGCCTGGAGCGAAATAGGTTTCCCATAGGTGGTAAACCCTTCCAGGATCACTTCGTAGGTGCCGGGGACGCGGGAGGTGAAAAAGGAATACGCCTGTGAGCCTCCCTGGAGGGAGATTTCGGGTTCCCACAGGAGCTGATGCCTGAAATCCGGGAGGTTCTCAGGAAGCGCCATTTGCCGGAAGTAATTTTTGCGCGGGCTGGCCGGCAGAAATTCAAAGCGCGCGCCCAGGGGTGTCTGCCAGGTTTCGGCATAGGTATTGTCGATGGTCTCTATAACGACCATGCCCTGGTAACTCTCTCCCCCCAGCTGGTACTTCTCCCGCAGCACCCTGATCGATTTAATCCTTCGCGCGTCATACTCCAGCAGGGTATTGTGGTCCGGGACCAGGATCCCATCGACCACCACCAGGGGCGGGTCCGTGGTATAGTCGGCCCCCCGGGGGGCCATGGGCTGCCGCACCCAGAAGGTGGCTTCCCCATTGTCCTCCCGCTTTACCCAGACGTGCTCGATAAGCTCCACCAGGGTCTCCTGCAGGGTGGCGAACCGGGTATAGTCATCCAGGTTGTACACATCGGGGACCTCTCCTTCAAAGGGGTCCGAGGGGGCAGGTATTTTCAGGGTATCGGGTTTCGCCTCAAAATAACTGTTTTCGATCTGGTTGTGAATGCTGCGCATTCGGATTTCGGCTGCCATTTCGGGTTTGAGCTCAAAACGGTAAAAACAGGGGATTTCCCCTTCGAATTCACTGAGGGAATACCAGTTGAATGAGGCTTTTTCCACCCCGGGAGATACCACCTGTGCCATTCCCGTCCGGTCCCCATAGGGCCGTGTCAGGTAGGTGTAGAATTTGCCCTCCCCGTCCGTGCGGACCTTTTTCACCTGAAAATCCGGGCCCGGAAGGGACAGGGCGATCCACTGACCTTCGAGGGCCGTTCCCTCAGGGGAGGATACCTGACCGGAAATCAGCTCGCCCCGCTGCTCTGGGATGGAGAGGATATCATTTACCCTTTGCGGGATGCGTTTGAGGAGCTCCGGGTAGGATTCCGCATACCGGGTGGCACTCACATGCCCCGGCCCGGGAAGCCCGTCCCTCCTCCGAACAGAGAGCGAATAAAAGCCGTATCCCCTTGCCCCCCGGAAATTTTCCACCCTGAGGGTCACGCGTTCCCCTTTCGCGAATTTCTCCTTTTCGAGCACCAGTCCCAGGTCCCTCGAGGGCTGGCCGGCCCCTCCCTCTGACCCCGGGTCCATGCCTCCAGCGCACTTCCCACCATCCTCATCGGGGTTGAGAAAAACCTCCTGGTCGGCCCGGTACGGGTTCAAAAAAGTGAGGTCCGCCTTAAAAAACTGGGGGATCCCTGCGTTCTTCATCCAATGGGTGTACGCGACGAGCTTATAGTTCCCGGAGGGCAGGGCTGTCGGAAAGAAATAGTCTCCCTGTCCCCTCCCCTTTTCCAGATCGATTTTCCGGGTAAAAACCACGCCATTGTCCTCCCCGATCAACTGCACATAGGCCACCTGGCTGAGGTCGCTCAGCTTGTAGGTCTGTGTATTGATGCAGTACAGGCTGAAATACAGGTATTCCCCCGGCATAAACAAGGTCCCGGAAGCGTGCAGGTAAATCGCTTCCATGGGCGTGTCTCCAAGGATCTTCAGTTCCTCCTCACTGGAAATCCGGACCTGGGCACCCAGAGGCAGGCCGAGGCACAGGGCCATCAGCAGGGGGATGCTTTTCATGAGGTTTTTCAAAATCATCATTCAATCCAGAATTCAGGTACAACATTGCTGCCCAGCACGGTGCAATCACCGCACTCCCGGTCCACGTAGATATAGGGCCCCGGACAGGTACCGATCCCGGCCTCATTGACATCTACATACGCGATAAGGCCCTGATCCACCCTTTCTACGATTGACTGCGGGCAGCCACTACTGTCGGTAGGGCACTGTCCCGGGGGAAACAAGGAACAGTCTATGCAAAAAGAAAGATGCGCCTCAGGGGAAGAATGGAGCCCACACCTGTTGATGTACGGAGGTTTTTCCAGATCCGGGAACACCTCTTCGAAATCGAAGAACAAGCGTTGTTCACTCACGGATGCCACCTCAAAAAACCCGATCACGGGGGCATCGACGGTCCCCACCCCGCTTATATTGCCGTTGAGGAATCCGGGCTGCACGGTGTTAAAAATGGTTTCTGAAGAGGCAAAGCTCTCGAGGGTCTCGAAATAGGAAAACGCCTCTGCCGATTGCACGTATTGCCTGACCAGGATGCTGTACCGTTCCCGGATCATAAAATCCGTGGCTCCCAGGAAGCGTACCGGGAAACGGCGGATGTTGCCGGAAGCGAGGGTCGTTGCATCGTTCTGTATCACACGGGAGGAAGGCACCGTTTGGTAGCAAACCTGCTGCTCCTCTGTCCGGGGCACGATCTCCAGCGTGTATTCTATCTCCGGGGTTGGGGTACAGGGATTGTAATCCGTAAGCAGGAAATCAAAGGAAGTATAGTTGGGGGCGATGATCTTGTAGGTTTCCTCGAATTCGTACCGGTAGTAATCGGCCCCATCCGTCTGGGCGCTCCCGTCCAGGTAGATGAATACCCCGTCGGTGCCGTTTTGGTTTGCTTCCCGTACCGGGTAAAGGGCATCGATGCGCGCCACCCCGGGCAGTCGTTCCGGGGAGGAGCGGTAAACCGTCCCGTCCGGGGTTGAAATCACCAGCTCATAGGTCCTGTCGGGTACCGCGGCAAAGGGCTGCTCCGAAGCATAGGTGCCCTCCCCGCTGTGGCGAAAGAAATAGGTCTCCCCCTGGTCCGTTTCCACACGCACCTGTGCCCCCGTCTCCGGGGGGACTGTATCGGTTTCGAAGCCAAAACTCCGGGTCAGCCGCACCTGCTGCGTTTTCATTTCGTCCGTGAGGGAGGCCTCAATGACAAGCAGGGAGGGTGTATCCTGTGCTTCCAGCTCCACCTGTTCCACGCAGGATATGAGCAGGAGCGGGATCAGCAGGGCTATGTAGCGAATTGGGTTCATGGTTCGGTCTCTGAAATCAGTTTTCAAAATTTAAAATTATAGGTAATCGAGGGCACAGGAATCGCAAAAATGGAACTCTGCAGGGCCTTTACCTGCCCGTCCTCCGAAACAAAAAAGAGGGAATACGGGTTATTCCTGCCCAGGACGTTGTAGACCGAAATGGTCCAGAAGCTATGGGCCAGCTTGTTTTTCCGGTGGTTGCCCTCAATGTTGATCCCGAGGTCCAGCCGGATGTAATCAGGTATCCGGAAGGCGTTCCGGTCACTGTAGAAAACATAGTCCGAATTGTTGAAATTGAACTGCCCGATCGGGTAGGTCACCGGCCTCCCGGTCTGATAGGAAAAATTCAGGGAGGCACTGTAGCGCCTGGTAAATTTGTAATTGGCAATAAGGCTTATGTCATGCGGGCGGTCGTAATTGGACGGAAAAAATTCCCCGTCGTTGATCCGCTTTTCGGGAAACGGGCTGTCGAACCGGATGAGGGAACGCGAATACGTATAGCCCAGCCATCCGTTGAGCTTGCCGCTGGTTTTCTTCAGCAGGAACTCCACCCCATAGGCCTTTCCGTCCCCCTGGATCACCTCGGTTTCTATCGCATCGTTCAGGAGGACCTGCGCCCCCGTTTTAAAATCCAGCACGTCCTGTGCCCATTTATAAAACCCCTCCACGCTGGCCTCGAACACCCCATCCTGAAAATCCTTGAAGAAGCCCAGGGTGACCTGTTGGGAAGTCTGCGGCCGGATGTTCAGGTCGCTGAGCTTCCAGGTGTCGATGGGGGAAACCGTCGTGGTGTTGGAAAGCGTGTGGATGTACTGGTACATATTGCTGAACCCGGCCCTCACGGAGAGTTCCGGGCCGATCAGGTACCGCGCTGAGAACCGGACCTCCGGACCCCCGTACGTTTTGATCGTCTCCCCTCCCCCAAAGCTCAGGGTGTCGATAACCGTCCCCGCATTCCGCGGCTGGCCCGGGGCATAGACATTTTGTTCGGAAGGCCCGGTAGCCGCAAAAACCGAGAGGCGCACCCCGGCACTTATCCCCAAGCGGTCTGTCACCTCCCAGTCATCTGAGAGAAACAACCCGCCCTCCAGGCCCTGTTCCCTCGGCAGGTCCTGTCGTACGACATCCGATTCGGATCCTGCTGGTTCCAGGGTGCCCGGGCGGACCCGGTAGAATTTTCCGGCAAGGCCGAAGGTCAGCCGGTGGCGGTCATTGATGCGATATCGGTTAAAGCCTTTAAGCTCGGTCTCTTCCACGGAATACCCCAGCTCGAAATCGGTATTGGACTCGGCATCGTAGCCAATATCAAAGGCATAGCGGCTGTTCGCCAGGGAAAACGAGGCGTTGTTTCGCTCGCTGAAGCGATGGTTCCATACTACCGAGGCCGCGCGGTTTGAATACGAGAATGTAGAATCTGCCGTGAGGCTGAAGCGGTCTTTGCTGTAGTACGCTGTCGCTTTCAGGCGGTTGTTTTCGTCGAGCCGGTCGGTATAGGTGGCGATTACATCGTAAAAAGAAGCAGTACTGTTGCTCAGGTCCTCATCGTCCAGGGCCCTGAGGATCCAGTCGGAATACGCTGCCCTGCCCCCGACGACCAGGGAAGAGGCCCCTTTTCGCACAGGGACCTCGAGGGCGAGGTTGGCGGTAACCGGGCCTACGGATCCTTCCCCCTTGAGCCCCTCCGTACTGCCATCCACCGTTGAGATATCAAAAACAGAGGACAGCCTGCCTCCGTACTCCACGGGGATGGCCCCTTTGAAAATCTCGACCTGTCGGGTCACAAAAGGGTTCAGGGCCTGGAAGATGCCGAAAAAATGCGTGGGGTTATAAACCACGGCCTGGTTTAAAAGGAACATATTCTGGTCGGTCCTCCCCCCCCTGACATTGAGGCCCACAGCCCCTTCCCCGGCCCTTGAAATCCCGGGAAGGCTTGCGGCCACATCCAATATATTGCGCTCCCCGAGGACCAGGGGGATGTCTTTGCTCTCTTCCGCATTGATCACTTCCGTCCCAGCGACCACTGCCTGTACATTCCGCTCCTGTTCAGCCTGTACCACTACCTCCTCCAGCTGCTCAATTCCCTCTTCAACAGACCAGTCATAACTTCCTTCATTATAGATGATTATCTGTTTCACCGTACTCGCCTTACCCACCGATCGGGCCTCCAGAACACTGAGGCCGGCAGGGAGCTGTATTTCATAATAACCCGATTCATCGGTCGTAGTGCCAGTCCCATGGGTCCTGTCCAGGATGACCAGGTCGGCAATCGGCCGGCCGCTTTCGCGTTCCCGGACGTACCCGGAAAGCCTGAAGGTATTGCCCCGGGTTTCCCGGTCCTGTTTGCCGATGCGGACCGTTTCGACCTGGGCAGGTTTTGAAGCCACGGCTTCCTGGTTTACAAAAACCGGAACCCCTGCCCTGGCGGAACGCGCGGGCAGGGCGGGATCCGCAGACGGGAGCGAATCGGGATTCCCCCCAAAAAACCCGTCCGGGAGCGCCTCGTAAATCTGGTTGTTCCTGGAAAGCACAAAGGTTGTGGCGTCGTACCGGTAAAAGGTAACGGGGGTCTGGCCGAGCAATTCATCGAAGAAGGCTTCCGGGGTAATGTCGGAAAAGGTGCCGGTAACCCGCTCCTCGCCAAACCATTGTGGCAGATAGTAAACCCGGTACCCGTATTCCCTCGAAAATTTTTCCAGCACCTCCGGGATCGTTTCTTCCTGGTATGCTATCGCTACCCGCCCCTGTAAATCCTGGGCGCGCAAGCCGGTGGTTAGGATACTGAATGTTAATAAGAAAATGAGTTGGCTGGATATCCTCAAAGACTCGTTCTAATGGGTTTTCAGAATCCGAAACCAACGCCTGAACAGCAGGATTGGTTTACGGATTGAAACTGAATATAAGAATAGAAGTGGAATTCTCCAAAATCTCCTGTTTATTGAGCAGCATCTTGCGAAACCTTCCCTGAATATACAATTCCGCCTGGTCGTCATAATGGGGGCTGAAGGGATTTCCGGACTGCCCGGTGGGCAGGATGCTCATACTTTGCTCAATATTGGAAAAATCGATGATCCTCCGCGTCGACGGGCCTGCGCTTACCTTGTAGTACCCGGTGGAATCATAAGGGAACATCAGGTTGTTGATCACCTCCCGGGTCCCGTTTACGGGAAACGGCCCAATATTGAAATACGGCCTCAGGGACTCCACCCTGCCAAAGGGGTGGTTGAATTCCAGGGTGTGCACATCTTTCCACCCCCAGTCACCCTCATAGCCCCCAAAATCCGACCGGATCGAGGCCACGGCCCTTTCAAAGGCACGCCTGACGATATCCTGTTTGGATTCTGTCGCATCGGGCGTGCGTATGTCGTCCCACCACACCGACTCTTCCCTGCCGGCCATAGGGGCAATCATCCTTTTGACCAGGTGGGTGTCCATCAGGGATTCAAAGCCGTCCGCCCCCAGTTCGTCGGCGAATACGCCCTTGAGGAATTCATAGACCCACCTGTGGAAAAGCACGGCTTCCTTGCTCTCCAGGTCCGCCGTCCCATCCCATTCCTTCAGGGCGCCGAGCATGCGTTCGGCCTCCCCATCCAATTCGGCCCCTGAGAGCTCCCGCGCCAGGTCCTGCACAATTTCCGGATTTACCGGGGAGGTGACATCCGTGATCATTTCCATGGCCCCCTTGAGGTCCCAGTCATCCCTGGGTTCGAGCAACTCCTCGATCCTTCGCGCCCGGTTCTCGGGCAGGTAGTACCCTGGGATATCCCCGTACTGTATCGTGTCCGCCTGGTTGTTGGCCGAATACACGTACCCCCAGGGCGGGTTGATGGCGCGCGGGTTTTCATCGAAGGGAAGCTGTCTGGGAGCCGCCACTGTGGCCCCGTCCAGGAACAATTTGGTCGACAGGCTGTCCGGGTGGAGGGAAATCCGCGCAGCACCCCACCAGGCCACATTCCCATCTGCATCCCCGTACATGACATTCAGGCCCGGGGCATGTATTTTTTCCACGGCCTTTTCAAAATCCCCGACGCCACGGGAGTGGCTGATCCCGTAAAGGGCTTCCAGGACCTTGTTCTCCCCCTGGGTATAGACCCAGGACATGCTCACCGGGGCACTCCCCTCAAGGGCTTCCAGGACCTCGTTGAGGACAGGGCCCCGGTCCGTCCTGCGGTAGCGGAAGGTCACCGGGTCCGCATCTTTTACGAGGATCTGTTTTTCTACTTCCTCAAAAGCAACCCAGCCACCGGGCCTTTGGTAGCGGGAGCTGTCCTCCGGGTCTGTGGTTTCCGAGTAAAAATCGATATCGTCATTCTCGAACATGGTAAGGCCGTAGGCGATCTGCCGGTCATGCCCCAAAAGCGGGTAGGGAACGCCTGCCAGGTGGTACCCGTATTTTTCATACTCTGGGGTGACAATATGGGCCTCATACCAGACCGAAGGCTGGGCAAAGCCAATATGGGGGTCATTGGCTAAGATCACCTTGCCGCTTTTGGTCTTTCCCGGGCCCAGTACCCACGAATTGCTGCCCTCCAGGGCCGGAAGGGGGGTCTTCTCCAGGATCTTGCGGATCCCCGCCGTGAGCTGATGGGAAGAGTCCCCGGGAAACCGGGAATCGTAGGTGCGGATCATCGTGGTATTGGAGGGGGAGTTTCCGAGCAGTTCCGCCACGTACTTCGGACCCAGGCGGTCCTGCACCTCCATCAGGAAAGGATCCGTGCGGTGGGCCATGGCAAAGCTGAAGGCCATATACCCCACGGAGTTGTAGACATCTTCCAGGGTAAAGGGTTTTTTGTCGATCCCTGTGAGGTAGAATTCTATGGGCGTGGGCCCTTCCTCTATAAACTGGTTAATCCCGTCCAGATAGGCCTGTGCGAGTTGCACGGCCGGGGAAGCCGGATCTGTTTTCGACAGGATGTCCCTGGTGGCCTCATCGATCCCAAGGCCCAAAAACAACTTGTCATTTTCAAGGGCATCGGGTCCGAAAACCTCGGACAGCCTGCCGGGGGCGATCCGCCTTAGGAGTTCCATCTGCCACAGCCTGTCCTGGGCGTGCACATACCCCAGCGCCCTGAAGGCATCCGGTTCATTCTCCGCGTAAATATGGGGTATCCCATAAGTGTCAAAATAGACCGTAACGGAATCCTGCAGTTTGGGGAGTGCTTTGTTTCCCTCGTATTCAGGTTTCTGATGCCGGACAAAAATAAATCCGGCGATAAAGACCAGGGCGAGTAAAATACCCAGTAGGACCAAAAGGCGTTTGATGAGTTTCAAGGACGTAAGCTTTAATGTGACGCCTAAAGATAAGTCCTTTCGGGATAACTCAGATAAGTGGTTTACTGTTGCGGGACGGTTTGGGCATCCGGGAGGGCAAACGGCCCTGATAGCGGAAAAGCATCCTCCTTCCCGGCCTTAAGCCCTGAGTCAAGCCAGGAACGGTAGGTTTCAATATCCGTATTCTGCACCGGGGGGGCCAATACTTCCAGCCCCGGGGACAGCAGCACGTAATAGGGTTGAGAAACCGAACCGAAATTCAGGTTCTGAAAGGTGCTCCAGTAGTCCCCCACGGTCTCGATGTCTTTGCGGGTGCCATTGTCGTAGGCAAAGGTAAATTGCTCGTCAGCCGGCAGGGGGGTGCGTTCATCCACGTACAGGGATACCAGGATGAATTCATCCCGCAGGCGTCGAAAGACCTCGGGGTCGCTCCAGACCTGTTCCTCCATTTTACGGCAATTTACACAGGCCCAGCCGGTAAAGTCGAGGAGCATGGGCTTTCCGCTTGATACTGACTGTTGCAGCCCTTCCCGGAAATCCTTGTAGCACTCCAGCCCCAGGGGGCAATCCGTCTCCTTTTCGCGCAGGCTGTAGAAATCCGGGGGCGGGAAGCCGCTCAGGGCCTTCAGGGGTGCCCCTGCGACAAGCCCGTACAACAGGTAGGCTGCGAAGCTGAGGAACAACAGGGCGCTGCCAATACTCCAGGGGGAAGGCCTGCTTTTTGGCCCGCTGTGCCTGAACCGGTACAATCCCAGCAGGTAGCCAGCGGTAAGCAGGGCCAGCAAAATCCAGATGGCCAGGAATACTTCCCGTTTGAGGATCCCCCAGTTCCCGATCAGGTCCGCATTGGAGAGAAACTTCAGGGCGAGGCCCAACTCCAGGAAACCCAGCACGACCTTTACGGTATCCATCCACCCCCCGGAACTCGGGAGCCGCTGCAGCCAGGAAGGGAAAAGGGCAAAAAGGGAAAAAGGCAGGGCAAGGGCCAGTCCAAAGCCGAGCATGCCTGCGGTCAGGTTGGAAGCCACATCCCCTTCCGAGAGGGCCGTGCTGCCGAGCAGCCCCCCGAGGATCGGACCGGTGCAGGAGAAGGAGACGATGGCCAGGGTAAGGGCCATAAAAAAAATGCCGATCGCCCCGCCAATGCGGTTTGAAGCCTGGTCGGCCCCCTGTGCCCAGGAAGAAGGCAGGGTCAGTTCGAAGTAGCCAAAAAAGGAAAAGGCGAAGACCACGAAAATGACGAAGAAGAGCAGGTTCAGCCAGATGTTTGTCGCAATTGTATTGAGGATCTGGGAGTCCACCGAGTCGAAGAAATGGAAGGGGAGGCTGAGGAGGAAGTAGATCAGTACGATGCAAAACCCGTAAAAAGAAGCCCTGGCGATCCCGTTGCGGCGGCTGCCCTGGTGTTTGGTGAAAAAGGAAACCGTCAGGGGGATCATGGGAAACACACAGGGGGTGAGCAGCGCGAGCAGCCCCCCGAGGAAGCCCAGGCCGAAAATGACCCATATCCCCTGTCGGGACCCCTCCCCGGCGGCCACATCCTGCTGCAGCAGCTTCCGGTTTTTCAGGTCCAGGTACATGGCCTCCCCTTTGGTCAGGGACTCCTCGCTGAGCTCAGGGGTTTCCGGCCGGAAGGGTTCGTCGGAGAAAGAAAAAAGGAACGTCCGTTCCGCCCCGATGCAGACTTCCTTGCACACCTGGTAAAAGATATCGACCTGAATGCCTTTTAACCCGGGGTCCACCCGCCTGACTTTCTGCTCAAAGCGGGCCCTGCCCTTGAAAAACGTCTCGTCTACTTCAAAGATATCGCTGTAGGCCGTTTCGGTCTCGCTTTCCTTGACCCCTCCCAGGGTTTGATACCCTTCCCCGTTATTTTTGAAGGTGAACTCCGTCGGAAGGGCGCCACCCGGAGGCGTGTGCTGGGAATACAAATGCCATTCGGGTTGAATTTCCGCCTCCAGAACCAGGGTAAAGAGGCTGTCCGATTCCTGCACGAGTTCCTGTGTCCAGCGGACGGGATGGGAATCCGCCTGTCCCCGTAAAGAATGCCCCAACAGGCCAATCGTCAAAAAAACCAGCCAGAACCCCCTGCTTACCCTTTCCATTGAATCTTCAGTATTTGTTTGGTGTGTTCCTGTACCTTAAAACGCTCATCGGCCCGATGTCCCACAAGCCACACGATCTGGCTGCCACTGCAGAGGATCCACTGGGCTTCTTTTTCAAAAAGGCTGAATTTGTGATCCTTGAAATACTTGGCCACTTTTTGACGCCCGGACATGCCCGCGGGGTAAAAGTAGTCGCCATTTTTCCATTTGCGCAACTGCAACCCTTCCTTTAACGTTTCACGATCCAGATATAGTACTTCCGGGCCCTGCAGTTCCATGTGCGAGACCGTTTCGAGTGTCAGGGGGAGGTCCCTCAACTTTGGGGAACGCTCCGGATACACGGAATAAACATCACGCACGGGAGCCATTACAGGATTGAGCACCAGGGCCTCCCGATCCCGTAGCAGGCGGTGCGTGCCGGATTGGATCTGCTTTCCGGCAACCCCGTCCAGCAGCCGCCCCAATGCGTCCCAGTCGGTAAATCCATACGGTCTGAACAATTCATAGAGATAGGGCTGCAGGGGGTCGAGCTTCCTCAAACCTGCAAGGGGAATGCGCACCAGCCCGTTTTGTTCCTGGAAGAGGCGCTGCCGGACTTCCGAAACATGGTTTCGGACCAACGCCCTGCTCCCCCTTAAAAAATCCAGGGACTTCGCAAAATTGTCCATAGCACGGCGGTCTGATGCCTTCAGGGCCGGGATCACGGACTTGCGCAAGCGGTTCCTGAGATACTTCTCAGAGGTGTTGGAAGTATCTTCCCGCCACGGGATCTGCGCCTCAGTGGCATAGGCATGTATCTCCTGCCTGCGAAATGGGAGAAAGGGCCTGCGGACCCCCTGTGCCCGGGGCGGGATCCCCCCAAGGCCTTCGATTCCGGTACCCCGGACCAGGTTGATCAAAAAGGTCTCCAGTTCATCGTCGGCCTGGTGGGCGGTGACAGTAAAGGAAAGCCCCTGTGCTGCAGCGAGCTCCCTGAACCAGTCATAGCGGAGCCTGCGGGCACTTTCCTGAAGTGTCAGTTTATTTTCCCTGGCATATTCCTTTGTATCAAAACGTTTTACGTGAATCTTAGTGTTCCACTCTTCCCCCATGGCAACGACAAATTCCGCATCCTCTGTGCTCTCGTCCCCCCGGAGGGCAAAATCGCAATGGGCCACCTCAAACTTCAACCCGGATTTCAGGCACAGGCCCCATAGCACCATGCTGTCTACCCCACCGCTGCACGCCAGCAAAAAGGGTTCCCGCAGCAGCTCTGGAAAGCAGGTTTCAATGTGGTTTTGGAATCGGGTTTTCACGCCGCAAAGGTAACGACAAAATGGTCAGTTCACCACTATTCAGGAATGCGGTCGCGGCCCGGCACCCGGGCACCCCATTGTCCCAACCAGGTATCGATGGCTTCAAAATACTGGTCCCGGTCCAGGTCGTGGTGCAGTTCATGGTAGCCGCCCGGGATCACCACAAGGTTTGTGCCAGGGGCCTTTTCATGGAAGTCCCTGCTCCCCTGGGGGTCGATTATCGGGTCGGCCGCACCATGAAGGATAAGGGCCGGCACCCGGAGGGAACCCGCGTTGGCAACCGCCCATTCCCCCGCCTCTATCACCGGGAAGGAATAGGCCGGGCTGACGCGGTCGTGGATCAGCGGGTCAGCAGTATAGGCCATCACCTCTGCAGGGTCCCTGGATATTCCCTTCGGGTCCAGGCCGGCTGGAAAGGTTACAGAAGGAGCCAGCTTCAGGAGCACCTTTCCCAGGTTCCATTTCCAGGCAGGTGGCCGAAAGGCCAGCCTGAGATAAGGGCTGCTGGCGATAAGGCCCTCGGGGCTGCCGTACCCCCTGAGGACAAAATTCAGGGCGAGGTTTCCCCCCATGCTATGCCCAAAAAGCAAAAGCGGGGTATCCGGGCAATGCCTGCGGGCGCTTTGCACCGCGTGTCCGACCAGGCCCATGAGCTGTTCGTACCCGGCACAGTGCCCCCGCCTGCCACTGGTTCGGCCATGGCCCACCAGGTCGAAACCCATCACGGAGAACCGGTGGCGGTTAAAGAACGGCACCACCTGTTGTAAATACCTGCCCGAATGTTCCCCGAATCCGTGGATCAGGACGACCACCGCTTCAGGGGCATCCACTTCAGACCAGAATCCGTAAACGGAAATCCCTTCCCAGTCCTCGTTAAATTCTTTGATATCGGGTGATGCCATAGGAATCTCTCTTAAATGACCACCAATTGGTCAGGATATACCGGACAACCGGGAAAGGAATGCCTCCAGGGCTTCGCGGTACAGGAGTTCCTGCTCGCGATCGGTGATCCCCTTCACGGGGTCAAAGCTCTCGTAGTAGCTGTGGAGCGAAAAGGTTGAAACCACCTCCGCCCCAAAACGAGGGAGCATTTGCTCCACGACATTCCGGGAGGAACTCCCTCCCCTTTTTCCGCCTGAGGCCGACATAAGCAGTACCGGGATCCCCTGCAGGAACTTCCGCTCGTCCCTGGACAACCAGTCCAGGATGTTCTTGAAAAATGCGGAGGGGTTCCCGTTGTGCTCGTTGACCGAGAGGATAAGGGCCCCCGCCCCCTGTATGCGGGATTTCAGTTCGGAAATCTCCTTCGGGATCCCACTGGCTTTCTCCAGGTCCTCACTGTACATGGGGAACGTGTACCCGGCGAGTTCAAGGACATCCACCGGATGCTCCCCGAGGATTGAAGCCGTGTACCGGATAAGGCTGAAGTTGATGGATGTGGAAGAATTGCTCCCCGCAGTTGCCAGAATGCCGGACATAAATCAAGGTGTTTCAGCGAAAATAAAGGAATTTAAGCCCATACGCCTATATTTTTGATAATTTTGCCGACTGAAACATCCATAAGGTACTGTTTGGCAGTATATAAGGGTATCAGGTTTATGGAAGCACGGAGTAAACGCCTTTATTTTATCGACGCCATGCGCGCGTGGGCCATCTTGATGATGCTGCAGGGCCATTTTATCGACGGCCTGCTGG
The DNA here is from genome assembly GCA_964624565.1 of uncultured Robiginitalea sp. Classification (GTDB taxonomy): domain Bacteria; phylum Bacteroidota; class Bacteroidia; order Flavobacteriales; family Flavobacteriaceae; genus Robiginitalea. Next base: position 3,174 of record CAZUZE010000024.1, on the reverse strand, counting down.
ATCCCGTGTACAGGGACGCGTCCAGCTTTGCCTTCAGTACCTGGAAATACTTCAGGGGGATCACAGCTCCTGTTTTCTTTACCGTTTCCGGCTTTATTTTTACCTACCTGATGCTGGGTTCTCCCATACAGGGGCTCCGGAACCCGCGGATCCGCAAAGGACTCCGGCGCGGTGCCCAGCTTGTCGCCATAGGTTATCTTTTAAGGATCAATATTTTAGGCCTTTTAAACGGGGTGCTGTACCCCACCTTTTTCCTGGTGGACGTGCTGCACTGTATCGGGATCGCCCTCATCGTGCTCGTCGGGGTCTACGCTGCCATCCCCAAAGGAAAGACCGCATTGCTTTCGATGGCCCTGCTGTCCCTCGGCCTGCTGCTTTTCTTCTTTGAACCCGCCTATAAATCGTGGGACCTCACCGCCCTGCCGGCAGCCCTTGCCAATTATTTTACCAGGGCCAACGGATCGGTATTCACCCTGATTCCCTGGATCGGGTATTCGGCCATCGGCGGGGCGCTTGCCTGCGTTTTTTACAGGTTTCGAAATGCCCGATCCCTGTACCCTTTCAGCATTGCTGCCTTCCTGCTCACAGGCTTTGGCCTGATCTGGTATTCCTCACCTTTGTTCCTGTGGCTGAGGGAACAAACGGGTATAGCACTGTTTGAACAGATCGTGAGCAACAACTACCTATTTATGCGCCTTGGGGATGTCCTGCTGGTATTTTCCGTATTCATGATGCTCAGGGGCTTGATGACCCACAGGATATTCCTGAATATCGGACAACATACCCTCAGCATTTACGTCATACATTTTATCGTCCTCTATGGGAGCTTTACCGGGTTGGGGCTCTACAGGTACTGGAACCATCAGCTCAGCCCGTGGGCCGTTGTATCAGGTGCCGTGCTCTTCATGGGGGTTTGTACCTGGGCCGCCCTCACCTACAATCAACACAAGGCGCAGATCCGAACTGCCCTGCACCGCACTCCTATGTGGGCAGGCACCTGGATAGCCCAGCTGCTGGGGTACGGATGGCGTTTAAGCCGGGTGGTCGGCCTGAGGCTGTACCGGTACTTCAGTCCTGCGCAGAGCAGGTAATCCCTTCGGTTCCGCCGGCTTTTCCCGATTCAGGAATGCAGCGACCGGTTATCGGTAGCGGCCAGTGCAGCTTCTTTTACCGCCTCCGCATAGGTGGGATGGGCGTGGCTCATACGGGCGATATCTTCTGATGAGGCCCGGTATTCCATGGCCGTGACAGCCTCTGCGATCAGGTCGGCGACCCTGGCACCGATCATATGCACCCCGAGTACTTCATCGGTCCGTTTGTCGGCCAGGATCTTGACAAACCCGTCCGTGTCCATGCTCGCACGGGACCGCCCGAGGGCGCGCATCGGGAACTGGCCGGTTTTGTAGGCCACCCCGGCTTCCTTCAGTTCCTCTTCCGTTTTTCCGACGGCTGCCACTTCCGGCCATGTGTACACTACCCCGGGGATGAGGTTGTAATCGATATGGGGTTTCTGCCCCGCCAGGATCTCGGCTACCATAACCCCTTCTTCTTCTGCCTTATGCGCCAGCATCTGGCCCCGGATCACATCGCCTATGGCGTAGATGTTCGGGGCAGAGGTCCGAAGGTTCCCGTCCACCTCTACCTGCCCCCTGTCGTTGAGCCTGACCCCGGCAGCCTCTGCATTGAGGCCATCGGTATAGGGCTTGCGGCCCACGGAAACCAGGCAGTAGTCCCCTTTGAGGGTAATTTCCTTATCCTTCTTGTCCAGGGCTGTGACAGTGACTTCCTTCCCTTTCCGGGAGACCCCGGTCACCTTGTGGGAAAGGTAAAATTTCATTCCCTGTTTCTTAAAGACTTTGGTAAGTTCTTTGGAGAGGGCGGCGTCCATCCCGGGAATAATCCGGTCCATGTATTCCACAACACTGACCTCAGCCCCCAGACGGAGGTAAACCTGCCCCAGTTCGAGCCCGATGACACCCCCCCCGATGATCACCATATGTTTGGGGATTTCCTGAAGGCTCAGGGCCTCGGTGGAAGTAATCACCCGTTCCTTGTCGATCTCGATAAAGGGAAGGGAAGCCGGCTTGGAACCCGTGGCGATGATGCTGTGCTTTGCCTCGATCTCCGTGGACGCCTCGCCTTCAATCTTTATATGGGTAGCATCCTTAAAACTACCCAGGCCGTGGTAGACATCGATGTTGTTCTTGTCCATTAGGAATTCGATCCCCTTGGTAGTCTGGTCGACCACCCCCTGCTTGCGTTCGATCATCTTTTTGAGGTTCACACGAACTTCCCCGGGAACCTCGATCCCGTGTGCTTCAAAATGGGTAATGGCATCGTGGTAGTGGTGGCTGGAATCCAACAGGGCCTTGGACGGGATGCACCCCACATTTAGGCAGGTTCCCCCGAGGGTGGGGTATTTCTCGATCAAAGCGGTTTTCATCCCGAGTTGTGAGCACCGGATCGCTGCCACATAGCCCCCCGGACCGGAACCAATTACAGCTACATCATATGATTTCATAAAGTCGTTTTTTCGTTGAGGACACCTGTGGAAAAAGGCATCGCTTTCAGGTTGACAAAAGTACAAATGTTTTGGCTTACGGGCTTAAAAAATGGGAAAAGTCCCGGGATGCTGTCTTGATTCACAGGGGCAGTTCGTGTGTCTGTTTGACAGTGTTTATGACAAAGGCACTGTGGGTACTGCCGATCTGCGGCAGGGCAGTGAGCCTTGAAACCATAAACTCCCGGTAGGCAGCCATATCGGAAACACAGATCTCCAGCAGGTAGTCGTACTCCCCCCCCAGGTGGTAGCAACTGACCACTTCTTCGAGTCTGAGGACCTCACTTTCAAAGGTGCCGATCTGATCCTGTACGTGCTTGCTGAGCTTTACCTGGCAGAACACCCTGAAATCGCGCCCTACTTTCCCCGGATCCAGGAGGGCGACATAGCCCTTAATGACCCCGCTGCGTTCCAGTCGCCGGATACGCTCATAAACGGCTGTGGGGGAAAGCCCCAGTTCAGAGGCCAGGGCCTTGGTGGTGATTTTGCTCTTTCGCTGCAGTTGTTGCAGAATTTTTTTGTCCAAAGGGTCCATGGGCCGCCGTAGTATTCTCTGTTTAAGGAGGGATTAAAATACTTTGATAGATTAATTATCTATAATTCAAATCTAATAT
>CAZUZE010000023.1:7665-17213 GCA_964624565.1 uncultured Robiginitalea sp. | reverse complement strand
GCCCAGGGGCAACTCCACGGTAAAGATCCCCCTTCCATTGTTCAGGAAGATGCGGTTCTGCCCGGGCCAGTGCCGGCCGTTGGCAACGGCCAGGTCCGTATCCCCGTCCCCGTCGAGATCGCCGGCGGCGATCGAGGCGGTGCGCTCGGTGTAGGTTCCCAGGATCAGCCGCCCGGAGCTGCTGAGCCGGGCTTCCTGTGCCAGGGCCGGTTGGAGCAGCATAGTGAGGCATAAAAAAAGGAATGGGGGTGGTGGCTTTTGCATACAGGGGAGAATTTACGAAAAAAGGCATTGCCCGGGGGAATGAATCCTATTCACGGGTATTCGGCCTCCCAAATTTTTAAATCTTCGAGAGTCTGCACCATGTACCTTGGTTGAGGCGGGTAGCCCCCCACAGGTTTTATAGGATACCTGCAGCCATGGCGGACAAAGAAATTAATCCGAACCAGCCTCCTCAAAAAAGGTATACTGCAATCCCCAGTGCCCGGCGGGGTCCTTTTTCAGTATAAATACAGGATCATTGGTGACGCCAATTTGGCGGATGACCGCAATGCTATCGAGGACAATGGGCCTTGAAATCGTAAGCGCCCCCGGTTTTTTATGCGTCAGCCGAATGTGCTCAAGCAGTTCGGGGTCGAAATACAGCTCTTCTGTGTCTTCCAGCCGCTGCTGAATTTCCCGCAATGCCGCAGGGGGTATCAGGGATTGCAGCAATTGATCGCTGGCGAGGCCCGGATAGCGTTTCCTGCTGCGCATGGAGTCGGGGTCTGAGAAGGTTCCGGGCAGGGAAGAGCCGACTGTTTTATGGAAAAGGGGCCGGTGGGCCCGCTGGTAGAAGTCGTTCAGTACGCTGTATTCTTCGGGGGTCAGGGTGGGTTCATTCGGTTTAGTCGGGGCACAGGAGAGTACGGCCAGGACCGCGGTCATCCCCAGGGCGATTTTAAGAGACCTTATGCTATCCGGAAAGCTTTGAATCATGGGGTATTGTTTTGAATCGGGGACGCATTATCCAGTGGGGTGGGGCTTACAGGCGTATCGCAAAACCCACGGGGGTACGGCGGCTCCTTTGGGGGGTTGCGTTTACATTCCTTTACTTTGCTCCAGGCTCCTGTAAATCGAGGTGATGATCCCCTCGGAGTTGATAAACCCGGTTCCGAAATCGGCGTCCCACTCTTTGGAGAGGCCCATCGCAAGGGTCTGCTCGAGGGTTTTTCCGGATGCCCGGGCGGCTTTTACCCGGTCGCGCAGGGTCTCGAGCATGTCCCGGTAGGCCTTAAGGGTCGCCCGGTTGGTCACGGGCCCGTGGCCGGGGATGATCCTGGTTTCTTCATCCACGATGAAGAGGGCCATATTCAGGTTTTTGATAAAGCCTTCCACCTCGCCCCCCGAGTTCAGGTCGATAAAGGGGAAGCCTCCATTGGCAAAATTATCCCCCATATGGATGACGTTCGATTCGGGGAAATAGATATAGGAGTCCCCGTCTGTATGGGAGTTGTTCACGTGCATCACGTGCATGCGCTCCCCCCCGCCCAGGTGCAGGGTGAGTTTATCGCTGAAGGTGATTTCCGGCAGGGCTACCTCGGGCGAGGCCGGGCGCGTCTGCCCATTGCGCTCGGAAGGGGTCCCCATCCGGTTTCGGACAGCCTCATGGGCGATTAGGATGGTACCCGCCTTCCCGAAATTCTCATTTCCCCCTGTATGGTCCCCGTGCCAGTGGGTATTGACCAGGTAGGTAACCGGTTTGTCGGTGACCGCCCGGACGGCAGCCAGAATCTTTTCGGAAAGAGGGGCGTACTGGTCGTCGATCAGGTAGGCATCGGCTTCCCCAAGGGCGAGGCCAATGTTTCCGCCGGCCCCGAAGAGCACATAGATATTGTCGGCTACCTTCTCGGTCCGGATTTCGACATCGTCAAAATTGCGCTGCGCCAGGGCAGCGGGCAGGGGCAGCAGTAGGAGCAGGGAAAGCAAGGTGTTTTTCATCATCGTTGGTTTCAGGGTATTTGGTTTCAGGGTCTTTGCTGCGGAAAGCCACCGCGGGGTTGTTGAGCAAAAAGGTACGGCTTTTGCGGATAAGGTCAAACCACGCCTTAAAGAAGGAGTGGGGCAAAAAGGGCACTTTCTATGATCCCAGGGATTTTTTGGCCTTTAGAAGCCTTTTGATCTCGTTGAGCTTCATCAGGGCCTCCACCGGCGTAAGCCGGTCGATATCCAGGTGCAGGATTTCGTCCCGGATCTGTTCCAGCAACGGGTCGTCCAGCTGAAAAAAGCTCAGCTGCAATTCGTCTTCCCGTGGCTTGAGGCCCTGCCCCAATCCTTCCGGGGAATGGGATTTTTCCAGCTGCCTGAGCAGTTTTTCAGCCTTTTGAACTACCGGGCCCGGCATGCCCGCCATCCGGGCCACGTGGATCCCGAAGCTGTGGTGGCTTCCCCCGGGCTCGAGTTTGCGCAGGAAGAGGACCTTGTCCTTCCCCTCCTTGACGGCCACGTTGTAATTTTTGATCCTCGGGAAGTCGGAGGCCATTTCATTGAGTTCGTGGTAGTGGGTCGCAAAAAGGGTCTTGGGCCGGGTCGGGTGTTCATGCAGGTACTCGGCAATCGCCCTCGCTATGGAGATCCCGTCATAGGTGCTGGTGCCCCTGCCGATCTCGTCCAGCAGGATGAGGCTGCGCTCCGAAAGGTTGTTGAGGATGGAGGCCGCCTCGTTCATCTCGACCATAAATGTGGATTCCCCAAGGGAGATGTTGTCACTGGCTCCCACGCGCGTAAAGATTTTGTCGACGATACCCAGTGTGGCCCCCTCTGCAGGCACATAACACCCGATCTGTGCCAGCAGGACGATCAGGGCCGTTTGCCTGAGGATGGCCGATTTCCCGCTCATGTTTGGCCCGGTGATCACGATGAGCTGCTGGTCCTCCCGGTTCAGCAACAGGTCGTTCGGAATGTAGGCCACCCCCGGAGGGAGCTGCCGTTCGATCACCGGATGCCGGCCGCTTTGGATGTTCAGGTCTGTGGCATCGGTCATCACCGGGGCCGCATACCCGTAATCCCTGGCCACCTGGGCAAAGCCACAGAGGCAGTCCAGCTGGGCCACAAGGCGTGCATTTTCCTGGACCGGGCGGATGTATTCCTGCATCCAGACAACGAGCTGGTTAAAGAGCTGTTGTTCCAGTTCCAGGATGCGTTCCTCAGCCCCCAGGATCTTGGCCTCATAGGATTTCAGTTCTTCGGTAATGTATCGCTCCGCATTGACCAGCGTCTGTTTTCGGATCCATTCCGGGGGGACCTTGTCCCTGTGCGTATTGCGCACCTCGATATAGTACCCGAAGACGTTGTTGGAGGCGATCTTCAGGGAGGTGATCCCCGTGCGGGCAGTTTCCCGCTCCAGCATCTGCTCCAGGTAGTCCTTGCCGGACCTCGCGAGGCCGCGCAACTCGTCCAGCTCTTCCGAGAACCCGCTGGCAATGGTATCGCCCTTGCCAATCCCGGCAGGGGCTTCTTCCAGCAGGACTGCCTTGATGCGCTCGCGCAGCGGCTCACAGGGGTCGATTGCCTGCCCGAGCCGGTCGAGGGCAGGTTCGTCAACTCCTGTAATCCGCCCCTTTAAGGGGATCAGGGTTTCAAGGGCGTTTTTAAGGTGTACCGTTTCCCGGGGGGTGATTTTGCCCGCTGCCGCTTTGGCGATCAGCCGTTCCAGGTCCCCGGTGCGGGCGAGGTGTTCCCGAACCACCTCCCGCAGGGGGTCCCGCTGGACAAAATACCCCACTACCAAATGCCGCTGGCGGATAGCATCGAGTTGCTTCAGGGGCATGGCGAGCCAGCGCCTGAGCAGCCGCCCCCCCATGGGGGAGCTCGTTTTATCGAGGACCTCAAGGAGGGAAACCCCCTCCTGTTCCCGGGTCTGGAAAAGCTCCAAATTGCGGATCGTGAACCGGTCCATCCAGACATAATCCTCCGAAGAGAGCCGGCTGAGCGAGGTGATGTGCCCCAACTGCCGGTGCTGGGTTTCCTTCAGGTAGTGGATCACCGCCCCGGCGGCTATGATTCCCATGGGCAGGTCTTCCACCCCGAACCCCTTCAGGCCCGCGGTATTGAAATGCCCCGTCAGGGTTTCACGGGCGTAGTCTTGCTGGAAGATCCAGTCTTCCGGGTAAAAACAGTGGTGGGACGTGCCGAAGGACTCTTTGAAATCCGTCCGGTGTTTTTTGGAAACCAGGACTTCCTTGGGGCCGAAATTCTGCAGCCACTTGTCGATATCCGCCTGGTTGCCCTCCGCCAGGAAGAACTCCCCGGTGGAGATGTCCAGGAAGGAAACCCCCAGGCGGACGGGGCCGAAGTGGACGGCTGCCAGAAAGTTGTTAGACTTGGCCTGCAGCAGTTCATCGCTTAGGGATACTCCCGGGGTTACCAGTTCGGTCACCCCTCTTCTGACGATGGTTTTGGTCTGTTTGGGATCCTCGAGCTGGTCGCATATCGCCACGCGCTGGCCGGCCTTGACCAATCTCGGAAGGTAGGTGTTCAGGGCGTGATGGGGAAAACCGGCCAGGGCCGTCTGGTCCCCCCCGTTGTTGCGCTGGGTCAGGACGATGTCCAGGATGGCGGCCGTTTTTTTGGCATCCTCCCCGAAGGTTTCGTAAAAATCCCCAACCCGGAAGAGCAGGAGGGCATCCGGATATTTCGCCTTGATGCCGTTGAACTGCTTCATCAGGGGGGTCGTTTTTTTACCAGTGGTGGCCACGCGCGCGATCATTTAAGGAATCAGACGAAAATAAGCGATTGCCGGGGCTTCCCCAACTCCTGTTGATATCTAGGGAAAACTTCCGGCCCTGCGGGATTCTGAGCTTCTTCGTACTTTTGGGGCCAGAAGGACTGCGATGCGAAAACTCAGGAATGAAGAACTCGGGCGGCTGGAGGTCGACGCCTTTAAAAAGGCTCCCAAGACCCCGGTGGTATTGGTGCTGGACAACGTCCGGAGCCTGCACAACGTGGGTTCGGTCTTCCGCTCTGCCGACGCCTTCCGCGTCGAAAAGATCTACCTGTGTGGCATTACCGCCACCCCTCCCCACAAAGACATCCGGAAAACCGCCCTGGGAGCCACCGAGAGCGTCGCCTGGGAGTATGTCCAGGAGGCAGGGGCCCTTGTGGAAAACCTTCGGCAGACGCACCAGTGCTGGGCGGTGGAGCAGGCCAGGGGCTCGGTCTCCCTGGATGCCTTCGAGCCCGAACCGGGGAGGTCCTATGCCTTTGTGCTGGGCCATGAAGTACACGGGGTTTCCCAGGGCGTCATCGACAAATGCCACGGGGTCGTTGAAATCCCCCAACTTGGCACCAAGCACTCCCTGAACATTTCCGTGGCTGCCGGCGTCGTCCTCTGGGACTTCTGGGCGAAGGCCTCCCGCCAAAGCAAATCCTGAGCTGTCCTTCAAACATCCGGGGGCGCATCCTCCGGTGCGATCAACAGCGGTAGCTTATCGGGCTGGGCGGGCATACAACCGCGGGCCTCGCGAGGACCCCATGCCAGCGGGAGCGCGCTATATGCGTCTGGCCAGCACGTGTGCAACCATCTGGTCGACAATGGCGTGGTAGTCTTCCGGCTGGGATACAAAGTCGAGTTCGGCGGCATCGATTACCAGGGGATTCAGCTGGGGGTTGTGTTTCATGAAATCAAAGTACCCCACCTGGATTTTATCGAGGTATTCCGCGGGAATCCCTTCTTCATAGGGCCTGCCGCGTTTCGAAATCTGCTGGAGAAGGCGTTCGGTGCGCTGGTAGAGGTATACGTAGAGGTTCGGTTTGCGCACCTCCCGGTACATAATGGTGAAGAATTTCCGGTACAGCTTGAATTCCTCCTCCCCCAGGGTGATTTTTGCGAAAATCAGGCTCTTGTAGATATCGTAATCACTGACTACAAAGCTTTTGAACAGGTCGAGCTGGCGCGTATCCTCTATAAATTGCTGATACCGGTCTGCCAGGAAGGAGAGTTCCAGGGGGAAGGCGTACCGGGCCTGGTCCTGGTAAAATTTTGGAAGGAACGGATTGTCCTCGAAGCGTTCCAGGATCAGTTTTGCGTTCAGGTCCTCCGAAATTTTTCGCGCCAGGGTGGTTTTTCCCACCCCGATATTGCCTTCGATCGCAACGAACCCGAGATCGGCAAAAAAAGCCTTGCGCGAGGTGAATAGTTTCACAGGCGCTTTTTCCAGAATACTGTGATCCCTGCACTCCTGCAACAAGTTGCGGTGGTCCCTGCCGAGTAGGGGATGGTAAAACTGGGGTGCGAGATCGGTGAGGGGTTTGAGGACGAACCTGCGGTTTTGCAGCTGGGGGTGGGGCACGGTCAGGGAAGGGGTCCGGATGACCTCCCTCCCGAAATAGAGCAGGTCCAAATCGAGGGTCCTGGACTGGTATCCGCCGGCAGGCTTCCGCTCCCGGCCTGCTTCCCGCTCGATGCCCAGGAGGCAGGCCAGCAAGTCCTCAGGGGACAGGCGTGTTTTCAGGCCGACACAGGCATTGAGGAACTCATCCCCCTCGAAGCCCCAGGCCGGGGTCTGGTATACCGGGCTGACCGCCGTGACCTCGCCCGCCCGGTCCCCCAGGGAAAAGATCGCCTTCTGAAGAAAGAACGCCCTGTTTCCGAGATTGCTTCCCAGGGAGATATAGGCGAGAACCGGGTCTGTTTTCATCCGTGCCAAATTACGCAAAACCGATGGTTTTTGCCCCCGAATTTAGTATTGTTGCCCGCCCCGGGATTTCTCTGAAAACGAGATTGAATCCGTATCTTTGCAGGATATACCCAGTTAGAGCTATGGCCTTTTTGAGAAATTTGCTGGCTTCCATTTTGGGGACGCTTTTTGCCCTCGGAATCCTGTTTTTCATGTTTTTGATTTTTGCCTCCCTCGCCAGTGCGGGGGATGAGGTGCGGGTTAAGAACAACTCGGTACTTAAACTGGAATTTCCCCTGCCGGTATCCGAGCACTCCGCTTCAGATCCGGAGGATCCCTTTGCCCTCTTCTTCGACCCGAAAATGGGCCTGGACCAGGTTGTACAGGCCATCGGGGTGGCCAAAAAGGACGACCGGATAAAGGGGATCAGCATCAGCAGCCCATTCCTTATGGCCGGGATGGCACAGACAAAGGCCATCCGTGATGCCCTTGAGGACTTCAAGGGGTCCGGGAAATTTGTGTATGCCTATGCGGAGTTTTACCCCCAGAAGGACTATTACCTCGCCAGCGTGGCGGACAGTATCTTCATACACCCGGCAGGCAACCTGGATTTCAAGGGCCTGGCAGCCGAGGTCCTGTACTTTAAGGAGTTCCAGGAAAAGTCCGGCCTGAAAATGGAAGTGGTCCGCCACGGGAAATACAAAAGCGCCGTGGAACCTTTCCTTTCGGACCAAATGAGCCCTGAAAACCGGGAACAGCTCGGCAGCCTGATCCGGTCCCTTTGGGAAAGCATGCGCGACCAGATAGGGGCGAGCCGGGACCTTCCCGGGGAAACCCTCGACCGCATCGCGGACTCCCTCGGGGCGAGGACCCCTGAGATGGCTTTGAAAACAGGCCTGGTGGATGCGGTGGTCTACACCGACCAGTACGAAGAAAAACTCCTCCGGGAAAGCGGGGGTAGCGGGAAGCATCCGGAGCTCATCCCGCTGCCACGGTACATCCGCCATTCCCGGAAAAAGACCGGGTACAGGGGTTCAGATGAAATAGCGGTGGTGTATGCCCAGGGGGAGATCCTCTACGGGGAAGGGAGCCCCGAATTCATCGGACAGGGCAAAATGGTCAAAGCCTTCCGGAAGGCGCGGGAGGATAAGGACGTCAAGGCGGTCGTAGTACGGATCAATTCGCCCGGGGGGAGTGCCCTGACTTCCGAACTGATCTGGAGGGAAATGCAACTGACGCGGGCCGAGAAACCCGTGGTGGTTTCCCTGAGCGATATGGCCACTTCCGGAGGGTATTACCTGGCAGTGGGAGGGGACAAGATCCTGGCCGAACCGAATTCGATTACTGGTTCCATCGGGGTTTTTGCCACCGTCCCCAACCTAAGCGAAATCTCGAAAAAAGTGGGGATCAATGCGGAGCAGGTGGGCACACACCGGTTTTCGATGGACTATTCCTTTTTTGAACCCATGCGCGAGGATTTCCGCGAAGTACTCCGCCAGGGGATTGACGACACCTACCAGATGTTCCTGGACCGGGTCTCCGAAGGCCGCAGCATGAGCACAGCCCGGGTGGACAGCCTTGCCCAGGGACGGGTCTGGAGCGGGACACAGGCCCTGGCGAACGGGATGGTGGATGGACTTGGGGGTATGCCAGAGGCCCTGGATCTCGCAGCGGAAATGGCGGGGATTACCGAATATAAACTCACCGTCCTGCCCCGGTACAAAACCGGTTTTGAACGCCTGATGGAAGACCTGGGGGGCGGGCAGATGAGCACGGATGAGTGGATCCGATCCGAACTGGGCCCGGATCTTGGGGAAGCGATCAACGCCTTAAAGCACATTCTCAGGGAGGAGGGCATTCAGGCCCGCATGCCGTACACGCTGAACATCAAGTAAGTCCATGAGCCCTGAAGACAAGCGAACGGCGTACCGGATCTATTTATATCTCGCGGCCCTCTTCATAACTTCTCTGGTGGTTTCCAACCTGATTTTCCAGAAGTTTTTCTCCTGGAAGCCTTTTGGGGATGCCACCCTTTTCGGTGCCCCCTTGTTTGAAATCTCCGTGGGCGTGCTGCCCTATCCGATCACCTTTTTGATTACGGACCTGATCTCAGAGATCTACGGGCGGAAAAAGGCAAATCAGGTGGTTACCGCCGGTATTTTTGCCTCTTTCTTTTCCATGGGCATTGTATTGCTGGCGGACTACGCCCCGTCCATCCCGGGTTCCCCTGTGGATGACACCCTTTTCAGCAGGGTCTTCGCCCTTTCGCCCATTGCCGTCCTGGCTTCGATGATGGCGTACCTTGCGGCCCAGTACGTGGATATAGCGATCTACCATTTCTGGAAACGGGTTACCAACGGGAAATACCTCTGGCTTCGGAATAATTTTTCCACCTTCTCATCCCAGATCATCGATACGGTGACGGTAGTGGGACTGCTTTGCATTTTTAAGGTCCTTCCGTGGTCGATGTTTTACGGACTTGTGATAAGCGGTGTGATTTTCAAGGTGATGATCGCCTTTCTGGACACCCCCTTTCTGTATTTGTTCGTGTACCTCTTCAGGCGGCGGTTCAGGCTGAAGCTGAATGAGGAGATCCCGCTGGATTTTTAGGTCCTGGGAGGGAGTTGGCAGTGGCAGTGGGCAGTAGCAGTTGGCAGTTGGCAGTTGGCAGCTGGTATGGGTGGTTTGCCCAGGGGGTCTTGCCTGTCTGCATCAAAGTTCTAAGTTTAGGGTTCGGGGTCCGGCTTATGGATTTCCGGCTTCGGGCGTTACACTTCAAAGTTCGAGGGAGGAAATTAGGTCTGCGAAGGGCGCCGTCGTCCAGATTTCACCACCCATTTTTCCAGCCCTCACCCCAACTCCAGGGCCACATAGTACCCTTCACTGCCCCGG
>CAZUZE010000023.1:0-7565 GCA_964624565.1 uncultured Robiginitalea sp. | reverse complement strand
TTTTTCCAGCCCTCACCCCAACTCCAGGGCCACATAGTACCCTTCACTGCCCCGGACGTTAAAAACCGTATCGTCCTCAAAGAGCAGGTACTGCGCCTTGATCCCTTTCAGGGTCCCTTTGTACTCCGGCGTTTTGTCGAGGTTCAGGCTTTTGACCTTCTCGGGGTACCTGAGGACCGGGAAATGGATTTGGGTCTCCTGTGTGCTGGAGATAAAGTAGTCCCTGGCTTCTTCGGGGATGTAGGGCCTGAGCCGTTCCCGCCATTCGAAGAGGTCCTCGTCCCGTAGCTGGTTGGTCAGCATCTTTCGCCAGTGGGTTTTGTCCGCCACGTGTTCCTTTAAGGCCACCTCGGTGATGCCTGCCAGATACCGGTTGGGCGTTTCCACAATTTCTATGGCCTCATGGGCACCCTGGTCGATCCATCGGGTCGGGATCTGGGACTTTCGGGTCACCCCGACTTTGACACTGCTGGAATTTGCCAGGTAGACAATATGCGGTTGCAGCTGCATCCTTTTCTCGTATTCGAGGTCCCGGTCTTCCTTGTCGAGGTGGGCCTTGCTGCGCTCCGGGTGGACAATCCATTCCCCGGCCTGGGGCATTTCAAAGAAGCAATTTTTACAGAACCCCTGTCGGAAGATCGGAAGGTCCTCACCGCATCCCAGGCATTCGTATTTGAGGAAGCGAATCGAAAGGGTCCGGTCCAGCAGCAGGTTCATATGTACAAAGTCCCCCGGGAAAAGCAGGTAGTAGGCCACCGGGTCCTCCAGTTCCGTCTGCATTTTTCGCAAAACCCCCTCATATCGCATACTGTACTGTTTTTTGGGAAAAGGATTAAATGGTATCTTTAGCTACCATCAGGGTAGTTTGTAAAGATACCAATAAATGCCAATTCCTCTTTTTAACTCCATCGCGTCCTGGTTGCTGAAAAAGCGGTATCACCAGATTGAACTATTTCTCAAGTATCCGGGGGAAGTGCAGCAGGAGGTCCTTCAGCAGCTTCTCGAATTCGCCGATGAGACCATGCTGGGCCAGAAGTACGGGTTTGAGGAGATAGCCACCTATGAGACCTTTGCCTCGCGGGTCCCCCTGGTGACCTATGAGGAGTTTGAACCCCTGATCGAGCGTTCCCGCCGGGGGGAGCAGAACCTGTTCTGGCCCACCGAAATCCGGTGGTTTGCCAAAAGCAGCGGGACGACCAATGCCAGGAGCAAATTTATCCCGGTCAGTGCGGAAGCCCTGGAAGACTGCCACTACAAATCGGGGAAGGACCTGCTCAGCCTGTACCTGAACAACAACCCGGATTCGCATCTCTTTAAGGGGAAAAGCCTTCGGTTGGGGGGAAGCAAGGAACTGCATGAGGACAATGGGACCTACTTCGGGGACCTTTCGGCCATCCTTATCGACAACATGCCGTTCTGGGCAGAGCTGAGCAGTACCCCGAGCAACAAGGTCTCCCTGATGAGCGAGTGGGAGGAAAAGCTCGAGGCGATCATCGAGGAAAGCATACGTGAGAATGTCACCAGCCTGGCCGGGGTCCCGTCATGGATGCTCGTCCTCCTGAACCGGGTACTCGAAAAGACGGGCAAGGCGCATTTGTTTGAGGTCTGGGACCAACTGGAGGTGTATTTTCACGGGGGGGTCAATTTCAATCCCTATCGGGAACAATACAACCGGCTGCTTCCCGGGAACCGTTTCAAATACTATGAAATTTACAATGCCTCGGAAGGCTTTTTCGCCATCCAGGACCAGAACAACAGCCAGGACCTCCTGCTGATGCTCGACTACGGGATATTTTACGAGTTTATACCTATGGATTCCTACGGCACGCCAGCACAGAAAGTACTGCCCCTTTGGGAGGTTCAAACGGGGGTCAACTACGCGATCGTGATTACCACGAACGCAGGGCTCTGGCGCTATCAGATAGGGGACACGGTCCGCTTCACCAGTACGGATCCCTACCGCATCCGCGTTACGGGCCGCACCAAGCACCACATCAATGTGTTCGGGGAGGAACTTATCATCGAGAATGCGGAAGCCGCCCTTGAAACCTCCTGCGCCAGGACCGGGGCCTCGATTGCCGAATATACGGTGGCGCCTGTCTTTATGGACGGCAGGCAGCAGGGCGCCCACGAATGGCTTATCGAATTCCGGAAACCCCCTGAAAACCTTGAGGCGTTTGGCGCCTGCCTCGATCAGGCGCTGAGGTCCCTTAATTCGGATTACGACGCCAAACGCTATAAGAACATGACCCTGAATCCCCCCAGGATCCACCAGGCCCGCCCCAACCTCTTCTACGACTGGCTTAAATCCAGGGGAAAACTCGGCGGGCAGCATAAGGTCCCAAGGCTTTCCAACCAGCGGGACCTCATGGAGGAGCTCCTCGCTTCCAACGCCAGCATCGGGTCCGAAATCCCCGGGTAGTTCATCGATAGAGTACGGGTATTCAACGACGGAGCCCGGATTCCCTTTTTTCGGTTTCCTGCCGGTTTTTTGCTTTTTTTCCCCCCAGATCGAGTTTTTCACCCCCATGAACCAATAATTGCGACGCCTTAAAGCCTCCGGCGGCATCTTGTGGAAAGTTATTAACCTGCTTCCCCCGCGATACACCATAAGACAATGGCTGAAAGACTCGTCATCCTATCGGATCTATGGGGGCCCCGAAAAGGCCTCTGGATTACCTCCTACCTGGGGTATCTCCAGCAGTATTTCGATATTACCTATTACGACACTTCCCAGCTCGCCGATCTGGAAGTACCCCACCGCACCTCCCAGTCCCTTCTCGCTGCCTTTGCGGATGGCGGTTTGGAACGGGCGGTCAGGAACCTGCTCTCCAAAGAGAAAAAGGCCGCACATTACCTGGCATTCTGCGCCGGGGGCACGGTTGTCTGGAATGCGGTGAAACGGGGCCTGCCTGCCAGGTCGGTCTATGCGGTTTCCCCCAGGGACCTCCACCGGGAAGCCCAGGGGCTCAAGTGCCCTGTCAAGACGGTGTACGGGGAATACATGGAAGACAAACCTTCCAAAAAGTGGGCTGACCTTACGGGAACCGCCATGGAGGTAATCCCGCGCTTTGGGCAGGAGATGTATTCGGATGAAAAAATCATTCAGATGATCTGCCGGGAACTCCTAGAGGAGTCGCTCAAAAAACAATACCAGGGGCTTTAGGAGACGGCCTTGAGCTTGTTCATCGTTTCGAAGGACAGCTTTGCTTCCGCATAAGGCTTGGTCACCTTAAAATCGCTCACATCGGTACTCGGGAGCTCGAACATCGCATCGGTGAAGACGGCTTCGCAGAGGGAGCGCAGGCCCCTCGCACCCAGTTTGTACTCAATGGCCTTGTCGACGATGTAGTCCAGTGCCTGCTCGGTAATGGTAAAGGAGATACCGTCCATGGCAAAGAGCTTCTCATACTGCTTGATGATCGCGTTTTTGGGTTCGGTGAGGATGGCGCGCAGCGTTTTCCGGTCCAGGGGATCCATATGGGTCAGTACCGGGAGCCGCCCGATGATCTCAGGGATGAGCCCGAATTCCTTCAAATCCCTGGGGATGATGTACTTCAGGACGTTTTCCTGGTCAAGGGAGGCCTCCTTCTTTGAGGCAGCGTAGCCGATGGCCTGCATGTTCAGGCGTTTGGTGATAATGCGCTCAATGCCGTCAAAGGCCCCTCCGGCCACAAAAAGGATGTTTTCCGTATTGACTTCGATAAACTTCTGGTCCGGGTGTTTCCGGCCCCCTTTCGGGGGTACGTTGACCACGGTGCCCTCCAGCAGTTTCAGCAGGCCCTGCTGCACCCCTTCCCCGGACACATCCCTCGTGATGGAAGGGTTGTCGCTCTTGCGCGCGATCTTGTCGATTTCGTCTATAAACACGATCCCCCTTTCGGCTTTTTCGAGGTTGTAGTCCGCGGCCTGAAGCAGGCGCGTCAGGATGCTTTCCACGTCTTCCCCCACATAGCCGGCCTCTGTAAGCACTGTGGCATCCACAATGGCGAGGGGGACGTTCAGCATACGCGCGATGGTTTTGGCCATCAGGGTTTTTCCGGTCCCGGTCTGCCCGACCATGACGATATTGCTCTTCTGGATTTCGATGTCATCGTCCTTGGACGCTGGTTGCAGCAATCGCTTGTAGTGGTTGTATACGGCTACGGACATCACTTTTTTGGTCCGTTCCTGCCCGATGATGTAGGTGTCCAGGAAATCCTTGATCTCCATGGGTTTCCTCAGGATGAGTTCCGAGGAGAGGTCTTCGTTTTTCGCCTGTCGCGACTCCTCAGCCACAATGCCGTGCGCCTGCTCGATGCACCGGTCACAAATGTGGGCGTCCAGCCCTGCGATCAGCAGGTTGGTCTCCGGTTTTTTCCTCCCGCAAAACGAACACTCCAGGTTTTCCTTAGCCATTCCCTTTAGCCCTTATAGTATATAAACGTCTGTACGCCCAAAAATTGTTTTCTGTACTGCCTTTGGCGTGCGAACCGTCACTTCGGTTCCCGCTCGAGGATCTCGTCGATCATCCCGTAGTCGAGGGCTTCCTGCGCCTTCATCCAGAAATCCCGGTCGCTGTCCTCGTGGATCTTGTCGAATTTTTGCCCGGAATGCGCGGCGATGATCTCGTAGAGTTCATCCCGCAGCTTGAGCACTTCTTTAGCGGCTATTTCAATATCGCTGGCCTGGCCCTGCGCTCCCGACATCGGCTGGTGGATCATGACCCGGGAATGCTTCAGCCCGCTGCGTTTCCCCTTTTCGCCCGCGCACAACAGGACTGCGGCCATGGAAGCCGCCATGCCTGTGCAAATAGTCGCCACATCGGGCTTTATAAATTGCATGGTGTCGTAAATCCCAAGGCCCGCATATACGCTGCCCCCCGGGGAATTGATATAGATCTGGATGTCCTTGGAGGAATCGGCACTGGCCAGAAAGAGCAACTGGGCCTGAATGATATTGGCAACCTGGTCCGTCACCGGGGTTCCCAGGAATATAATGCGGTCCATCATCAGGCGCGAAAAAACGTCCATGGCGATGGCATTCAGCTGCCGCTCTTCAATGATATTCGGCGTCATCCCGACCGGATACATGCTCTGAAGCAGTGGTTCCAGGTACAGGCTGTTGATTCCCTGATCCTTAACGGCAAAATTTTTGAATTCCTTAGCGTAGTCCATGTGGTATTACTAACGATTTGATTTTAAAAAAAAGGTGCCGAATCGCTATAATCCGGCACCGTAAAGATACTTAATTTGTCAACACCATGCGCAGGGGGTTGCCTTCAGGCCCTGCCTGGCTGAGCTTACCCGTAGACTTCCTTGATGAAATCGTCATAGGTGACTTCCTTGGTTTTCAGGTTCGCTTTCTCTTTGTAAAGGTTGAGCAATTTCTGGCTCATCAGCTGTTCGGAAAGCCTCCTGACTTCCGGTTCGTTGCTAAGGACCCGGGCAGCGATGGCGTTCAGGTCTTCTTCGTTCGGGTGGGTCTGGCCGTACTGGGCCATCTGGGACCGGATAAAGCCTTTGGCGAAGTCCCTGAGTTCCTCGAACTGCAGTTCCAGCCCGTGCTCCTTGATCAGTTTCCCTTCTATAAGCTGGTACCTGAGGCCTTTTTCGGACCGTTCGTATTCGTCACGGGCCTCCTCCTCGGTGAGGATTTTCTCGCCCGTGTTCTGCATCCACTTTTTCAGGAATTCGGCCGGCAGGTCAAATTTGGTGGTTTCGATGAGCCTTTCGGTAACATCGTTCAGCAGCTTCTGATCGGACTGTTGCTGGAACTGGGCTTCGGAATCTTCCTTGATCTTCTCCCGCATTTCCTTTTCAGAATGCACTTTGTCAGGGCCAAAGAGCTTGTCGAACAGGTCCTGGGTGAGCTGAGCCGGCTCCCGTTTATTGATTTCCGCTATGGTGAAGTCCACATCGATATCCAGGTTCTCCGCTTTTTCCCTCGGGATGCCAAGGGCGCTGGGCAGTAAAAAATCTTCTTTGAATAGCCCCTTGGTCTTAAGGGAAACCGTGTCACCGGCCTTTTTCCCCTTCAGTGCGCCCAGGGCTTTCTTGCTTTTGAGCTTGGAGAGTTCCAGGGTGGTCTTATGGTTGATTTCGGCAGCTTCACTGACGAAGGTACCCGTTACCTCATTGTCGTCCCCAATGGCGTCCTGGCTGACGAGTTTTCCGTATTGCCTGCGGATGCGGTCCACCTGGTCATCGATCATCTTTTTATCGGCCACGATCTTAAAGTGGGGGATCCCCTTCTTGGGGCTGAGGGATACTTCAAAATCAGGGGCCAGGCCCAGTTCGAATTCGAAGGCCAGTTTATCGGCATCCCAGTTAAAGTTGTCCTGCTGCTTGGGCAGCGGGTTTCCCAAAACATCGAGTTTTTCCTCCGTGAGGTAATTGTTCAGGTTGTCCTGGAGCAATTTGTTTACCTCGTCCACCAGCACGGCCTTCCCGTATTGCTTCTGGATCAGGCCCATGGGGACCTGGCCCTTCCTGAAGCCGGGTATATTTGCGTTTTTCCGGTAGTCCCTGAGGATTTTATCTACTTTCTCCTGGTAGTCCTCTTTGGAAAGTTCCACTTTAAGGACGGCATTGAGCGGGTCGATCTGCTCTTTGGTGATATTCATGAATCTGCTATTAAAGAAACCGTGCAAAAGTACGGGATTTTAACCAACAGGACAAGTTTTCAACCCGCTGAATCCCAATCTTTAACTTCCTATTTGGAGTCCTCCTTCAGGAAGGCGAACAATATGGACTCCAGAAAGGAGAGCAGGAGGGAAAAAAGCAGGGCATACCAGAAGCCGTCCACGCTGAAGCCGGATACAAGGGAGCTCGCGAGGAGTATGATCAGGGCATTGATGACCAGCAGGAACAGCCCCAGGGTAAGGATGGTGACCGGCAGCGTCAGGATCACCAGCAGGGGTTTTACCAACAGGTTGAGGAGGCTGAGGACCACGGCCACCAGGATTGCACTGCCGAAGGCATCTACCTGCACCCCGGGCAGGATATTGGCGAGCAGGATGACGGCAAGGGCACTGAGCAGGAGTCGGAGGATGAACTTCATACGATTAGGAGTTAGGTGAATGAAAAAGGCACCCCCAGTGTTAGGGATGCCTTTGAAAGATACTATAAAAATCCGGATTAGTTCAGGTAGAGTCCGGTATAGTCAAGGGGGTCAATGGCAGGAAGCACCGACCCAAAACGGGACGCCATGGCCTCAAGGAACAAATTGGCGATGATCGCAGATCCCCTGGGGGAAGGATGGACCCCATCGAGGGAGAAAGCACCCCCGGTTGCGTACGCACTGGTGAGAACACTTCCGTCGCTGAGCGGGATCCCGGAGTCCGCAAGTTGTTTAAGCGTGGCATTGGCGTCGACAAACCCGAGGTTGTATTGCTGGGCCAGCGCTTCAATGGTCTGGTTGAAGCTCGCCGTGGCATTTGCGATTAATTCCTGTTCTTCAGGGGTGAGCACCCACCGGTCCTCCAGGGGGACTGCTACCCCGATAATGCTGGTGGGGTTGTTCGGATCGGCAAGGGTTCCGATAACGGTCTGGGAGTTAAATGTGAGCAGGTCCTCGGCCGTTGC
>CAZUZE010000022.1:0-17461 GCA_964624565.1 uncultured Robiginitalea sp. | reverse complement strand
TCGGAGCTGAGGCTTTCGTTGACCTCCGTGGAGGCCACAAGGGCCACCAGGCCGTCCCCGATGATAATCGGGTTGCCGTTGACATCGAGCGATTCCTGTGGGGGCGGGATCCCAAGGGCCGGATCGCCCGTACATTGCTGGGTTTCCACCTGCACGCTGTAGGTCCCCTGCCCGACGGCAGCGAACGTATAGGGGTTGTTGGGGATAAAGGTGGTAAACTCAAGGGGTACGCCATTCTGGTTCAGCAGGGTGTACCGGTAGGGCCCCGGAACGTTGTTGACGTTGACCGTGATGGTCCCGGTATCACCGAAACAGTTGGCGTCCGTAAATGTGACATCCAGGTCGATGACCCGGTCCTCAATCACAATAGGCTCATAGGGGTATTCACAGGTGTTCGCGGTATTCCTCAGGCGGGTTTTGATGATATAGGTCCCGGGGGTCAGGCCGTCGAAGATGGCAGAAGTCTGCCATGGGCCAAAACCGGTCCCGTTGTCCATAGAGTATTCATAGGCGCTGGAAAGGTTCGTCAACTGGATGCGGCCCGGGACGCCACAAATGAAATCCCTTTTGATATAGGTTTGGGTAATGCTGCTCTTTTTGACCTTGAAGTAGTAATACGTCCCGCCATTGGCCCGAACCCTGAATTCCGCCCCGGTAGTGGCCGGAATGGATGCGGCGGATAGTGTAAAAGAGGACGAGGTACCTACCGTCTGCCAGGATGAATTACACTCATTCCCGATAATTGGGGGGCAATCGTCATTGACGTCAAACGTACAACTGCCCGAGGGCACGAGCAGCTGCCATTCATAGGTGCTGAAAGATCCGCTCAGGGTCAGGATCCGGTCGTCGAAGTCGCCACACAGGTTAAAGCGGGAGATCGTAAACCCGTTGTCTGAACAGGTTACCTGCTCATCTGCATTCTGTATGATGGTGGAAAACATCGGGGCCTCCGCTGCGAACGAATCATCTTCAGAAACCGCCATCCCGGCGGGGATCGTATGGGCAGACGCTTCGGTAGGTGAATCCTCCCGGGGGGAAGGGGCCTCCAGGGCCTCAGCCAATCGGTAAAGCGGATTGAATTCGAAAGCCGAAGCACTTATAAAAGATATCCCCACTACGAGCAGGGCATACCAAAGTTGCCTGGTTTTTTTAGGGAGCATAGACTAAGTAGGCTTCAGAGAGTGCAGTCCGGATTTGGGGTTCCTCCTGCACCCTGGTTGTAATTGTTTACACTTATAAAATCTCGTTATCTTTGGGGGGATACCCCTGATCCATAATCTGCATCACTTCAAAAAATCGTACTACCTCAACGCAATCCTATGAGAAATAGTATAATGAGCCTCTGGTTTTTCGGTGTAATGACCATGCTCTCCTGCGCCCAAAACGATCCGAATCTGGTGGAGTCCCCACAGGAAGATGTCTTTTCGGCAGAACTGCTGGTTGAGGACCTCCAAATACCATGGGGCATGGTCTTCCTTCCCGATGGGAGCCTTTTGATTTCAGAGAAATCCGGAACCCTGATCCGGTTCAGGGATGGGGTAAAGACCGGGATAAAAGGCGTGCCGGAGGTCTATCTCCGGGGACAGGGGGGGCTTATGGACCTGGAGCTCCACCCGAAGTACGGTGAAAATGGATGGGTGTACCTGAGTTACGCCTCCGGGGAAGGGGCGGAAAAAGGGGGGCATACCGCCATCGCAAGGGCTCGCTTGAGTGGTGACCAACTGGTTGATTTACAAGTGCTTTACAAGGCAGTCCCGAATACCACCAAAGGCCAGCACTTTGGCTCCCGCATCGAATTTGACGACAACGGGTACCTCTATTTTACCATCGGGGAGCGGGGTGCGAGGGATATTAACCCCCAGGATTTGTCCAGGGACGGGGGAAAGGTCTACCGCCTCCACGATGACGGCCGCATCCCTTCGGATAACCCCTTTGTCTCAACAGAAGGCGCCCTGCCGGCTGTGTTCACCTATGGCAACAGGAATCCCCAGGGGATGATCAGGCATCCCGGAACCGGGGAACTTTGGATCCACGAGCACGGCCCCCGGGGGGGCGATGAAATCAACGTCCTGGTACCGGGAGGCAATTACGGTTGGCCCCTGGTCACCTACGGGATCAACTACAGCGGCACCCCGATTACCGACAAAACCCAAATGGAGGGTACGGTACCCCCTATTCACTACTGGGTCCCGTCGATTGCACCGAGCGGGATGTGCATGGTGACATCGGACCGGTATCCCGGATGGAAAGGGAGCCTGCTGGTGGGGTCCCTGTCGTTTCAGTACCTGGAGCGCCTGGAAATGGACGGGCGCCGGGTACTCCGGCGCGAAAAACTGCTGGAGGATATCGGGCGGGTGCGCAACGTCCGGCAGGGGCCGGATGGCCTGATCTATGTGGCAGTGGAAGGCAAGGGCATCTATCGGCTGAACCCCAGGTCCTGAAGGGATCACAGGTCCCTGCAGGATGGGCCAGCCGGGCTCAGGCGCCCTTGTAGCCCTCGAGCGCCTTCTGAACCGAACCAAATTTGATCAGGGCCTCCCCGGCCGCCTCATACGAAAGGCCCAGGTGTTCGACGAGGTACCGCGTCCCCCGGTCGATGAGTTTGTTGTTGCTCAATTGCATATGGACCATTTTGTTCCCCTGTACCCGGCCGATGCGGATCATCAGGGCGGTGGAAATCATATTGAGGGCGAGCTTCTGGGAAGTGCCGCTTTTCATTCGCGTACTCCCGGTGACGAATTCAGGGCCCACCGTAATTTCGATGGGAATTTCCGCGGCCATTGCCAGGGGGGATCCCGGGTTATTGGTGATCCCTGCGGTGAGCAGCCCGGCCTCCCGGGCCCTGCGGATCCCCCCGACCACGTAAGGTGTGGTGCCGGAGGCGGCAATTCCGACGAGGGTATCCAGGTCACTGATATTATGGGCCTGCAGGTCCTTCCAGGCCTGCTCCGGGTCATCCTCTGCATGTTCGACCGCCTTTCGAATGGCGCGGTCCCCCCCTGCGATCAGGCCGATAACCCGGTCGTGGGGCATCCCATAGGTCGGCGGAATCTCCGAGGCATCCAGGATCCCAAGGCGGCCACTGGTCCCCGCCCCGATGTAGAACAGCCGCCCCCCGCTCAGAAACCGGGGCTCCATGGCCTCCACCAGGGCGGTGATGGCCGGAATCGACTCCCCGACGGCCCGGGCGACTTTCCGGTCCTCCTCATTGATCCTGTTCAATAGTTCGGCCACCTCCATCTGCTCGAGCTGGTCGTGTAAAGACGGGCGTTCGGTAATTTTCTCAAAATCTGACATGGTCAAAGAATATGGATTTGATGGTCGCGGAATGAGTTCAACCGGTTGGACTGCGGATCCAACTCGGTGATTATCGTGTTGACAGCACTGATATCGCAGGTCCGGTACCTGTGCTGGGAATTTAATTTTTCGGAAATACACATCAGGATCACCTTGCGGGAAGCCCCGATCACCGCTTTCTTTACCTGTACCACGTCCCAGTCAAACTCGGTCAGCCCGTGGAGGGCATCTACATAGCCGGTACCGATAAACCCGTAATCCACCTTGATGGCACTGAGTTCCCTGATCGTGGTTGCCCCTGTGGTGATTTGCACGTCCCCGGAAACTTCGCCCCCGATCAGGATTACCCGGACTCCGGGTTTTCCCTGAAGCAGCAGGGCTACGGGAAGGCTGATCGTAAAACAGGTCATTTCCAGGCGTTCGGGAAGCAGGCGCGCCAGTTCCTGGCAGGTAGTCCCCCCGTCTATGAAGATGACGCTCCCGTTTTTAAGCAACCCCAGGGCCTTTTTGGCAATGGCGATTTTTTCGTCAACGGCATAGATATCCGTATTGGCGGCCGCAGGGGTCATAAAACCAAGGGATACCGCCCCGCCATGCACCTTTCGGAGTTTCCTGAGGCTATCGAGTTCCTTGACATCGCGGCGGACCGTGTCCACCGAAACCCCGAGTTGTTCCGCCAGGTCCGTGAGCAAAACCCGGTTGTGGATCTCGACCTCCCGGATGATGAGCCTCTGTCGTTCTTCCTTTAACATACACTTATTTGCACAAAGATACACATTTCCACTTGTTGCCGGTTTATGCCATTATTAAAAGTTTACACATTTTTTATTGCATTTTATTGCATCATTTATTGCATTTTATTGCAAGTATTGATTTTGTAATGTACTTTTGTATCCATATCTAAAACCCATTAAAGATGCCAGAAATAGCTCCTTCTGCGGCTTCGTTCCCGGTTCCCCGTGACGAAGAGGCCCGTAAATTCGAAAAAATCCGGACTCAGATCCACGAGGATTCGCAGGCGGCCTCCCTCTATGTCGCCCGGGAGATCGCGGCACTGATCCGGACCCGCCAGGAGGAAGGGAAACAGGTGGTATTGGGCCTTGCAACGGGATCCACCCCCACCAAACTCTACGATTTCCTGGTCCGTTTTCACAGGGAAGAAGGCCTGAGCTTCCGCAATGTCATCACCTTCAACCTGGATGAATACTACCCGATGCAGCCCGATTCGATCCACAGCTATGTGCGGTTTATGAAGGAGCACCTCTTCGACCATATCGACATCCCCCTTGAAAACATCCATATCCCCGACGGGACCCTGGAAAAGGAAGATGTCCGTGCCTATTGCGCCGCCTACGAGGAGAAAATCAGGCAGGCCGGGGGGCTCGATATCCAGATCCTCGGGATCGGGCGCACCGGGCACATCGGGTTTAACGAACCGGGTTCCTCCCTGAAAAGCGGGACGCGGATGGTCCGCCTGGACCGGGTGACCCGCCTGGATGCCGCCAGCGATTTCTTCGGGCTCGAAAACGTACCGACAAAAGCGATTACCATGGGGGTGGGCACCATTCTCTCTGCCGACCGGATCATCATGATGGCATGGGGTGAGGGAAAGTCAGACATAATACAGCAGGCGGTGGAGGGAAAAATACGCGAATCGGTACCGGCC
Organism: uncultured Robiginitalea sp.; assembly: GCA_964624565.1. Lineage (GTDB taxonomy): Bacteria > Bacteroidota > Bacteroidia > Flavobacteriales > Flavobacteriaceae > Robiginitalea. Next base: position 12,498 of record CAZUZE010000022.1, on the reverse strand, counting down.
ACCTTCCTGCAAAACCACCCGAACTGCGAAGTGATTACCGACCGGCCCGCAGCCTCTGCCCTTACAAGGGTGGCCACGCCCTGGCTGGTGAGCGAATGCACCTGGAGCGATGCGCTGATCAAACGCGCCTCCATCTGGCTCTCGCAAAGGCTGAAAAAGGCGATCCTGAAACTCACCAATGAGGATTACAACGAATACGGGATGGGGAACCTCATCGCTGAAATCGGGTCGGCAGAACACATCAACCTGAAGGTTTTCAACGATTTGCAGCGGACCATTACCGGGTGGCCCGGGGGGAAACCCAATGCGGACGACAGCAGCCGGCCCGAGCGCAGGGAGCCCTTCCCGAAACGAAGCCTCATCTTCAGCCCGCACCCGGACGACGATGTCATCTCCATGGGGGGGACCCTGCTTCGACTGGTCGACCAGGGACACGAGGTCCACGTCGCCTACCAGACCTCCGGCAATATCGCCGTTTTTGACGACGAGGTCATCCGCTTCCTGGACTTTGCCACCGATATTCAGGAGGGAAACCGGGAATTGCACGAACAGTTCAAAGAGGTCCGGGCCTTTTTGAGCCAGAAGCAACCGGGAGAGGTCGACAGCGCTGAAATTCAGAATTTCAAGGCCCTGATCCGCAAAGGGGAAGCACTCTCCGCCTGTCGCTATTGCGGGGTTCCCGAAGCCAATGCACACTTTATGAACCTGCCGTTTTACCAAACCGGCACCGTGAGGAAAAAGCCCCACTCCGAAGCAGATGTCGCACAGACCTGTGAGCTGCTCGATTCCATAAAGCCCCACCAGATTTTTGCCGCCGGCGACCTGTCCGACCCACACGGGACCCACAGGGTATGCCTGCAGATCATTTTCCAGGCCCTGGAACGCTTCAAGAAAGAGGGGGCCCCCTGGCTGGAAGACTGCTATGTTTGGCTCTACCGGGGTGCCTGGCAGGAATGGGATATTGCGGATATGGAAATGGCCGTCCCCATTGGCCCGAAGGATATGGAGCGAAAAAAGAATGCGATCTTTAAACACCAGTCCCAGAAGGACAGCGCCATGTTCCCCGGGCACGACCAGCGGGAATTCTGGCAGCGGGCCGAGCAGCGAAACCGGGAAACCGCCCGAAGGTACGATTCCCTGGGCCTTGCCGAATACGAGGCGATGGAGGGCTTTGTCCGCTATCACCTTTAGGGGGCAGGTGCCGGGCCGCACCACCCTAAGGTTCGAAAGACCTGAAAATGACAGGACCTCCCCCGCGATTTTAGAAAGGGGGCCGGTTTCTGCGCCTTTCAAGGCTATTTTTTTACTTTTAGGGCAAAACTTCCCGGCATGACGCCAAAAGACACCAGGGCCTGGTGGTGGGTTCCCACCCTGTATTTTGCGCAGGGCCTTCCGTATGTATTCGTGGTTACCGTTTCTGTAATCATGTACAAGCAACTGGGGGTTGGCAATGCTGAAATCGGCCTGTACACAAGCTGGCTCTACCTCCCATGGGTACTGAAACCCCTCTGGAGCCCCTGGGTGGACCTCCACGGGACCAAGCGGGGCTGGTTCCTCTGGATGCAGCTGCTCATTTCCCTGGCCCTCCTGGGGGTTGGCCTTAGCCTGCCGACGGACGCCTTCCTGACCACTACCCTGGCTTGTTTCTGGATGGCCGCCTTTGCCTCGGCCACCAACGACATCGCTTCAGACGGATATTACATGATTGCGCTCAGCGAGAAAAAGCAATCCTTTTTCGTAGGACTCCGCAGCACCTTTTACCGGCTTGCCATGATAACGGGCCAGGGGCTGATCGTAATCCTGGCCGGGCACCTCGAGCAGCGCCTGGGTGACCCGGCAAGGGCCTGGTCCCTGACGATGATCTTCACTTCCTTCCTCATGCTCCTGCTTACCACCGGCAACTTTTTTGCAACACCCGTATATGAAGCCAGCCCTGCCCGGTCCGAAGGCCAGGGCGTCGTTAAAGTCCTGCGGAGCTTCTTTCTCAAACCGGGGATCGGCTGGGCCATCGCCTTTGTCCTGACCTACCGGCTGGGTGAATCCCAGCTTGTGAAGATGGCGGCGCCATTCCTGCTGGATGCGCGATCTGCCGGGGGGCTCGAATATTCCACCGAGGCGGTGGGCACGATTTACGGCACCCTGGGAATTATTTTCCTTTCGGCCGGGGGGATTCTCGGCGGGGTTCTCATCTCCAGGGATGGACTGGGAAAATGGATGCTGCCCATGCTCCTGGCCCTGAACCTCCCGAACCTGCTGTACGCCCTCCTCGCCTGGACCGGAACGGTAAGCCTGTGGGCTGTCAGCGGGACCGTGATCCTCGAACAGTTCGGGTACGGCTTTGGGTTTGCAGCCTTTCTGATCTACCTTATTTATATCGCCCAGGGACCTTACAAGACAGCCCACTATGCCCTGGCCACCGGGTTTATGGCCCTTGGCATGATGCTGCCCGGAATGGCCAGCGGTTTTATTCAGGAAACGCTCGGCTACCCTGGTTTTTTCCTCTGGGTTGCAGGGGCTGCCCTCCCTTCGCTCCTATTGCTGAAACAAATCCGTTTCCCGGCGGATTTTGGCAAAAAAACCACCCCGACCGATGGCTGAGTTCCCGGCTTACGAAACCCTTGCGGATGCCCTGTCCCTCCGGCAAAAGGCGGGGCAGCTCTTTATGCCGGCTGCCTTTATCAACGATGAGGAACCCCAAATCAGGGCCCTCGAAGCCCTTATCCGCGACGCTGGGGTTGGGGGGCTCTGTTTTTTTCACAGTCGTGCAGGTGCCGCGGCGAATTTTGAAGGCGGTCAGAAAGTCCCGTACAACAAGGACAGCCTGGGCCGGCTCAGGGAGCTCATCAAACGATACCAGGAGGCCGCGCCCTACCCCCTGCTCATTGCCATTGATGCAGAATGGGGCCTGGCCATGCGGGTGGAGCACGCCCCCCAATACCCGTATGCCCTGGCCCTGGGTGCCCTGCCGGAGGAATCTGAACCCCTGCTCCACGACCTCGGCCTCCGCATGGCCCGGGATTGCCGGGAGGTGGGGATCCACATGAACCTGGCCCCTGTGGCGGACATCAACACAAACCCGGACAACCCGGTTATCGGCTACCGCGCCTTCGGGAGCGATCCCGGGGCTGTGGGCCGCAAGGCAGCACTCCTGCACAAGGGCTTCACGGACGGGGGGCTCCTCAGTTGCGCCAAACACTTTCCCGGCCATGGCGACACCTCGGTCGATTCCCATCTGGACCTGCCCGTGGTGAAAAAAAGCCTTTCGGACCTGGAGCAGGGGGAACTGCTCCCTTTTCGCGCCCTGATCGCCGCCGGGGTCCCGGCTGTAATGACCGGACATCTGTCCCTGCCGCTGCTGGATCCTTCCGGGCTCCCTGCGAGCCTTTCCGAACCCGTTATCTCCCTGCTCAGGGACATGGGCTTCGGGGGGGTGGTACTGACCGATGCCATGAATATGCACGCCCTGAAGGGGTTCGCGCCCGAGCCCGGGATTTTAAACCTCCGGGCCATAGAAGCGGGAAACGACATGCTCTGTTTCGCGGACCGCATCCCTGAAAGCATCGACCTGCTGCTCAGTGGCGTTGCCCCATCGCGGATCGAGGCCTCGTTCAAACGGATATGGCAGCTGAAAGAACGCGCCATGAATGCCGCCCACCGGCGGGCACCGACGGTGAAAAGCCCGGAGGTCCTGAACCGGGAACTCGCCCGGAACTGCCTTAGCCCGGTCGGCCTTTCGGAAATGGGGTTGGCACAATTCCGGGAAGGGGGTTTCACCCTCCTGTCGATAGGCCAGCCCTTAAGTTTATTTATCGACTCCCTGAAGGAAACGATGGAGTTCGAGCACTACGAGTGCCCTTCCGGGGTCGGCATTCAGGACCTGATCCCCGGGACGGGCAGGAACCTCCTGCTCGCCCTGTGCCCGCCCTCCATGAAGCCCCAAGACCTGTTCGGCCTGCCGGGATCCCTCCCCGGGGAACTGGCTGCCCTGGCCGCGCGCCACCGGATCCTCCTGTACCTGTTTGGAAATCCGTACCTGCTTCAAAAATTGCCTGTGGCGGGTTTCGGGGGGATCCTCTGTGCCTACCAGCCCCTGCCGGCATTCCAGCAAATGGCCGGGCAACACTTTGCCGGCCGGTGCGCCCTTGCCGGCTCACTCCCTGTAACACTGGAATATGAAGGATAAAGATACTTTTCGGATCCTGGGGATGATGTCCGGGACCTCCCTCGACGGGCTCGACATGGCATTGTGCGATTTCCGCCGCCACGGGGATGGCTGGTCCTACGACCTGGTACGCTCCGGGTTCCTGGAATACACCCCGGAGGTGAAAGCCGGGCTGGAGAGTGCCATCGCCCTGGATGCCCCCGGCCTGCTGGAACTTGATGCGAGGTACGGTGCCTGGTTGGGGGAACAGGCCGCCTCTTTTCTGGGATCCGGGGCAGGATCTGTGGATGCCCTGGCCTCTCATGGGCACACCGTCCACCACCGCCCCGAACGCGGCTTCACCTACCAGCTGGGGGCACCTCAGTATGTGGCCACCGCATCCGGCATCCGGGCGATCGGGGATTTCCGCTCGGCCGATATCGCCCTTGGCGGACAGGGAGCCCCCCTTGTCCCGATCGGAGACCGGTTCCTGTTCGGTCGCTATCCCTTCTGCCTGAACCTGGGGGGGATCGCCAATATTTCCTTTGAAAAGGAGGGGAATCGGCTCGCTTTTGACATAGGGGTCGCCAACATGCTTTTGAACTACCTGGTCAGGCCCCTTCAGAGGGCCTACGACAAGGGTGGGCAGATCGCCCGCAAGGGTTCCCTCAACACCCCTTTGCTAAGGGCCCTTGACACCCTTCCCTATTACGCAAAACCCTATCCGAAATCGACGGGGTACGAATGGTTTCGGGAGGTGGTCCTGCCGCTTGTCGAAAAATTCCCGGACAGGCCGGAAAACCAGCTGCGCACCGGGGTGCAGCACATCGCGAATCAGATTGGGGATCAGGTGAAAAAAATAAGCGGCGGGGTGCCTGGGGAAATCCTGGTTACCGGGGGGGGCGCCCACAATGACTTCCTGGCCGAAGTCCTGCAGGAGCAACTGGGCCCGGGGCTGCGCCTGGTGCGGCCAACCAGCGAGCTGATCCACTTTAAAGAGGCCATCGTCTTCGGGTTTTTAGGGGCCCTCAGGCTGGCCGGGCAGCCCAACGTCCTGGCCTCGGTAACCGGAGCCCGACGCGATTCCTGTTCGGGGGTCCTTTGCCTGCCCTGAGGAAAACGGCCTAAAGAGGGATATTCCCGTGCTTCCTGCTGGGTTGCACCACCTCCTTGTTTTCGAGGGAGGCAAATCCCTTGATCAGTTTCCGGCGGGTTTCCTTTGGAAGTATGACCTCATCGATAAAGCCCCGCTCTGCAGCCCGGTAAGGATTTGCAAATTTCTCGGCGTATTCCGCTTCCTTTTCGGCCAGTTTTTGCTCCGGATCGGCCGCCTGCCCGATTTCCTTCCTGAAGATAATCTCACTGGCTCCTTTTGCCCCCATCACCGCAATTTCGGCCCCGGGCCAGGCGTAATTCAGGTCCGCCCCGATATGCTTGGAATTCATTACGTCGTACGCCCCTCCATAGGCCTTTCGGGTGATGACCGTGATCCTGGGTACGGTCGCCTCGCTCAGGGCGTACAAAAGTTTGGCTCCGTGCATGATGATCCCCGACCACTCCTGGTCGGTACCCGGGAGAAAACCGGGCACATCCACCAATACGAGCAGTGGGATGTTGAAACTGTCACAAAAGCGCGTAAACCGGGCTGCTTTACGGGAGCTGTTGCTGTCGAGCACACCCGCCAGGAATAAGGGTTGGTTGGCTACAATCCCGATACTCTTACCGGCCAGGCGCGCGAAACCGGTGATGATGTTCTCAGCGTAGTCACGGTGGATTTCGAAAAAGGAATCCGCATCGATAATGCCCCGGATCACTTCCACCATGTCATAGGGCTTGTTCGGGTTTTCGGGTACGATACCCCCCAGTTCCTCCCGCCATTCCCCTGACGGTTCATAGGGCAGGTCCGGTGCTTTTTCGCGGCTGTTCTGCGGCAGGTAGGAAAGCAGCCTGCGCAGGTCCTCAAGGCAGGCCACGTCATTGGGGGCCGTGCGGTGGGCCACCCCGGACTTGGAGGCGTGAGTCGCAGCCCCCCCGAGCTCTTCTGAAGTCACCTCTTCGTTGGTTACCGTTTTCACCACATTGGGGCCGGTTACAAACATATAGCTGCTTTCCTCCACCATGGTGATAAAGTCCGTCATGGCCGGGGAATAGACCGCTCCCCCCGCACAGGGGCCCATAATTGCGGATAACTGGGGAACCACCCCGGATGCCTGTACATTCCGGTAAAAAATATCCGCGTACCCGCCCAGGGAACGCACCCCTTCCTGTATGCGGGCGCCCCCGGAATCATTCAACCCGATGACCGGGGCGCCCACCCGAACGGCCAGGTCCATGACCTTGCAGATTTTCTCGGCGTGGGTCTCCGAAAGGGATCCCCCGAAAACGGTAAAATCCTGGGCGTAGACATACACCAGCCTGTTGTCGATGGTGCCATAGCCGGTCACCACCCCATCCCCGTAGAACTGCTGTCCGGCCATGCCGAAATCGGTGGTGCGGTGGGTGACCAGGGCACCCAGTTCCTCAAAGGACCCCTCGTCGAGCAGGTAGGCCACCCGTTCCCGGGCCGTCAGTTTTTTCTGGGCGTGTTGCTTCTCGATGCGTTTCGCCCCCCCACCGAGGTGGGCCTCGTTCAGGCGTCTCTGAAGTTCCTCAATTCTCTTGTCCATAAATTATGTATTGGGAATTCGCAATGTGTCCTGTTGTTCCAGATAGTACCGCAAGGCAACCGCTGCCGCTACCCTGGCCTCCTCCTCTTCCATGGCCAGGAGTTTTTCGGGCGCATAGTGGTCCTTTACAAAATGGGTATTGAAATTACCGCTTCTAAAGGCTTCATGCCGGCAGACAAAGGCCCCGAAAGGCAGGGTGGTCTGAACGCCTTCCACCTGGTATCCTGCAATGGCCTCCAGCATCCGCTGTATGGCTTCCATCCGGTCCTCCCCATAGGTTATCAGCTTGGCGAGCATGGGATCGTAGTAAATGGGCACCTGCATCCCTTCCTCAAATCCGTTGTCCACCCGAATCCCCTCACCCTCGGGGAGCCGGTACCGCTCCAGCATCCCGACCGAGGGCAGGAACTCATTGCGGGGGTCCTCGGCGTAGACCCGCAACTCGACCGCGTGGCCCCTGATTTTCAGGTCTTCCTGTTTCAGGGGAAGGGCCTCGCCCCGGGCCACCCGTATCTGAAGCGCTACCAGGTCGTGGCCGGTAATGAGTTCGGTCACCGGGTGTTCCACCTGCAGCCGGGTATTCATCTCCAGAAAATAGAAATTATGTGCGTCGTCCAGCAGGAATTCAACCGTGCCGGCCCCGACGTATCCGCAGGACCGGGCCACATCCACTGCGGCCCTGCCCATCCGATCGCGCAGTTCCGGGGTCAGGACGGCGGAAGGCGCCTCTTCAACCACCTTCTGGTGCCGTCTCTGGATACTGCATTCCCGCTCAAAAAAGTGAAGGATGTTGCCATGGGTATCGGCCATGACCTGAATTTCGATATGGCGGGGGGAGCTGATATATTTTTCGATAAAGACAGACCCGTCCCCGAAGGCAGAGGCCGCTTCGCTCATCGCACGCCGGACCTGTGATTCGAGGTCCTTCCCGGACTCGACGATGCGCATCCCTTTGCCCCCGCCCCCCGCAGCCGCTTTGATAAGGATGGGAAACCCGATTTGCCGGGCCACCTCGAAAACCTCCTCCATATCGGAAACCGCGTGGTCCGTACCCGGGACCATCGGGATGTCATAGGCCTTAACGGCCTCCTTGGCAGCCAGTTTATCGCCCATGGTGTGGATCGCGTCGGGCCCGGGGCCGATAAAAATGAGCCCGCTGTCCGTCACCAACCGGGCGAAGGCCGCATTTTCGCTCAAAAACCCATAGCCCGGATGAATCCCGTCAACGCCCAGGGATTTGGCTACTTCCACGATGTGATCACCCCTGAGATAGGACTTGGCGGAGGGGGCTTCCCCTATGCAAACGGCCTGGTCCGCGAAACGGACGTGGGGGGCATCCCTGTCGGCTTCTGAATAGACAGCAACAGTCTGTATCCCCATTTTCCGCGCTGTCTTCATGACACGGATGGCAATTTCGCCCCGGTTGGCTATCAGGATTTTTTTCATTTTTTAAAGGCTTTTATTTGAACTCCACCAGCAGGCTTTTTTTATCGACGGCTACCCCTTTTTCAACGGCAATCCTGGCTATTGTCCCGTCCCTGGGGGACATGATGACATTCTCCATCTTCATCGCTTCCAGGACCAGCAGGGCATCCCCTTCTTTGACTTCATCCCCCTCCGATACCTGGATATCCAAAATCAGCCCGGGCATGGGCGCTTCGATGTGCGAAACATTCCTGGAGCCGCCCAGGGCAAAACCCATTTCCTCGATCAGCTGGTCCAGGGAATTCGAAATACCCACGGAGAAGGATTTCCCATTGACGGAAACCCTGTAGGATTTTGCGTCAAAATCGGCCTCGAGGATCCGGACATCATAGGAACTGTAGTCGTGGAGTACGTGGAAGGCGTCTTTGGTCAGCCGGGCCTGGTCGTAGGGTTCCAGGTCCCGGGAATCCATCTTAAAGGTCCATTCCCCGTTTACTTTAATCTGGTAAGAAGTTGCCATAGGCTTCTGGTTATAGGGTATAAAAATACGCGATAGACTCCGAACCTGAAGGGTAGGATTTTTTGTTTTTTGAGGGCTTCCTCTTCCCGGGGGGGATCTCACCGACCGTAAAGTCCCTTCCGGGGGGGGGACCGCCCCCCGTTTTGACCTTCTCGGACATTTATGAGGAATGTCATTCCCAGCCTTAGAAAAGCTCACTAGATTCGCAGGGTGGTTCCCGACAGGGGTCAATCTAAATTCCTATTTTTGAATCAAATTTCCGATGACATGGTTACCATTGGCATTGCAGGGGGCACGGGATGTGGAAAAACCACCGTGGTCAGTCAGATTGTAGAGGAGCTCCCCCCCGATGCCGTGGGCATACTTTCCCAGGATTCCTACTACAAGGACCTCTCCCACCTGAGCTACGAGGAGCGGTGCCGGATTAATTTTGACCACCCGAGCACCATTGATTTTGACCTGCTCGAAATCCACCTTAAAACCCTGAAATCCGGGAAGCCCATCGATCAGCCCGTCTACTCCTTTGCAGAGCACAACAGGACGGGGGAAACCGTAAGGACCTATCCCAACAAGGTGATGATCATCGAGGGAATCCTGATCATGACCCAGCCCGAAATCAGGGACCTTTGTGACATTAAGATCTTTGTCCATGCGGATTCCGACGAGCGCCTGATCCGCCGGCTCAAACGGGATATCGCCGAGCGCAACCGAAGCCTGACCGAGGTGCTGGACCGCTACCAGCACACCCTCAAACCGATGCATGAACAGTTTATCGAGCCCACAAAGGAATTTGCCGACATCATTATCCCAAACAACAAGTACAATACCGTGGCCATAGACATCGTCCGCACCATTATATCAGATAAACTCTCACAATGAGCTGGAAGGATCTCAAAAAAAAGAAGTGGTTCGGGATTGTAAGCAATATCTACGTCCTTGTCCTGACCATTTTTGCCATCTGGATGCTCTTTTTTGACACCAACTCCCTTTTGATACACAGGGAACTCCGCAGGGAAATCGACAAACTCGAGAAGCAGCAGGAGTTCCTGAAAGAAGAAATCGCCAGGGACAAGGCCATTATCGACAAACTTTCGGACCCGAAGGAACTCGAGAAATTTGCCAGGGAACAGTACTACCTCAAAAGGAAAAATGAAGAGATCTTCCTGATCGAATACGAAGACAGCATAAACCACGACCCGGATGAAAACCCCGATTGACTTTGACGAATTCGCCCCCGTTCCCGATAAGGGATGGAAACAGCAGATACAGGTGGACCTCAAGGGCGGTGACTACAACCAGCTCCTGACCTGGACCTCCCCGGAGGGCATTGTGGTAAAGCCCTTTTACAGCCAGGCAGACCTGCCCTCTGAGGCAGAGGGGTATCCGGATACCCGGCAGACGCCCTGGAACATCGGGCATGCCTTTGACCCGGCCGAAGCAGGCGCCCTGCACCTTGCCGGGACGGCTGCTGAAAACGGGGTGGAAACCTTACTGGTGCGCGTGCACGGGGAAAATACCGAGAACCTGTCGGGGCTGAAGCCGCTTGAAGTACCCCAGTACTGGGATATAGAAAGCCTGGATTACAACTTACTGGACAGGCTGAAAACCGCTGTATTTCCGGGTGCCCAATGCCTGGTGGACCCCATTGGGACCCTTGCCGGGACGGGGAACTGGGCGGTGGACAAAAACACCGATTTTGCCCTTTTGGGCGCACTCGGGGCCGAAAAAGGGATGCATGCCTCCCTCTCGGTGCATGCAGGGTGTTACCAAAACGCAGGTGCCAACCGGGTGCAGGAACTCGCCTATACGCTGTCCCATGGGTACGAATACCTGCTGGCAGGGGAAGCGGACCCACGGCTGAAGCCGCTTCTGGAGGAACCGTTTTTGCTGGTCTCCATAGGAAATGATTACTTTTTTGAGATCGCCAAGCTCCGGGCCCTGAGGAGGGGTTGGGAGATCCTTGCCGGGGAATTCGGATATTCAGGAAGGTGTAAAATTATCGCCTCCCCTACCCTGAGGAACAAAACCCTCTACGACTACAACACCAACATGCTCAGGACCACCTCGGAATCCATGGCGGCCATCCTCGGGGGCGCAGATGTCATCTGCAACCTCCCCTATGATGCACTCTACCAGCACCCCAATGATTTCGGGGACCGCATCGCCCGAAACCAGTTGCTCCTGCTGCGGCACGAGGGGTATTTTTCGAGCGTGGCCAACCCTGCGGACGGGAGTTACTACATCGAATCCCTCACCGACCAGCTGGGCCAGAAGGCCCTGCAGCTGTTCAGGACCCTCGAAAAAGGGGGCGGGTTCCTCGCCCAGCTGGAAACACACAGCATACAGAAGAAAATCGAGGAAAGCGCACAAAAGGAGCAGGAAGCCTTCGATGGAGGGACCCTGGTCCTGGTGGGGACAAACAAATATCCGAACCCGGACGACCGCATGAGGGCAGCCCTGGAGAAGGACCCTTTCCGGCCGTACCGGAAAAGGCAGACCCGCATCGCCCCGATTCTGCCAAAGCGACTCGCCGAAGCAACCGAACGCAAAAGACTGGAAAATGAGCAGGAATAAGGCCCAGAACATTCAGTGGCAACCAAGCCGAGCTGTGAAGACCCCTCCCGGCCAGGACGTGGCGGCCCGGAAAACCGCCGAGGGAATCGACCTGAAACACGTTTACGGGGCCGAAGACCTCAGGGGCCTGGGGCACCTGGAGTTCAGTGCGGGGGTCCCCCCTTATTTGAGGGGCCCGTACAGCACCATGTACGTCCTGCGCCCGTGGACAATCCGTCAGTACGCAGGATTTTCCACGGCCGCGGAAAGCAACGCATTCTACAAGCGGAACCTCGCTGCAGGGCAGAAAGGGCTCTCGGTTGCCTTTGACCTGCCCACACACCGGGGGTACGACAGTGACCACGAGCGGGTAAAGGGCGACGTGGGAAAGGCCGGGGTCGCCATTGATACAGTTGCGGACATGAAACTCCTTTTCGATGGGATCCCCCTGGACAAAATGTCCGTTTCCATGACGATGAACGGGGCTGTCATCCCGGTGATGGCCTTCTACATCGCAGCTGCAGAGGCCCAGGGAGTTTCCCCGGACCAACTCTCGGGAACCATTCAAAACGACATCCTGAAGGAGTTCATGGTGCGCAACACCTATATCTACCCCCCGGCCCCTTCCATGCAGATCGTCGCGGACATATTTGAATACACGAGCCGGCATATGCCCAGGTTCAACAGCATCAGCATTTCAGGCTACCACATGCACGAAGCCGGCGCCCCGGCCCATATCGAACTCGCCTATACCCTTGCTGATGGGCTGGAGTATATCCGGACGGGGCTGAAAGCGGGCCTGGACATCGATGCCTTTGCCCCCAGGCTTTCCTTCTTCTGGGGGATCGGGATGAACCACTTCATGGAAATTGCCAAACTCCGGGCAGGCCGGATGCTATGGGCCAAGCTGGTGCGGACCTTCAACCCCCGGAACCCCAAATCCATGGCCCTGCGCACCCATAGCCAGACCAGCGGCTGGAGCCTCACGGAGCAGGACCCGTTCAACAATGTGGCCCGTACGATGGTCGAAGCCTCGGCAGCGGTCTTCGGGGGGACCCAGAGCCTTCACACCAACGCCCTGGACGAAGCCATTGCCCTGCCGACGGACTTTTCAGCCCGGATCGCGCGGAACACCCAACTGATCCTGCAGGAGGAAACGGGCATCACGCGCACGGTCGATCCCTGGGGCGGGA
>CAZUZE010000021.1:0-18247 GCA_964624565.1 uncultured Robiginitalea sp. | reverse complement strand
AAATAACCATCTCCAAAAATGCCTTAAAATCATGAAGTGACTTATTGAAAATACTGCTTAGAAAAAACTAAGGAAAAGATCAGGAAATGGAAGAAAAGGAGTGAATGAAATTAAATAATTACAAATTCTTAAATGACGCCATAGTATTTTCAAATGTTAGCAGAAGGAATCTTCTACATCTTAAGAACCTTTTAGATAATTGTACTGAAATAGAGAAAAGACTGCGATATAAAATCCGGAGCTATGACTAAATTTCTAAGCAATCCCCAAAAGATATTCGCCCTCCTTGTCCTTTGTATTTGTCAAACTTCCTTTTCCACCGAGGCATTCGCCTCAGCCCGGTAAACCCTGTAAAGCACGGTAATGGACATTTGATACGGAGACACTTTCACACTCCTCCTGGATAACACAACCACGATTGATGTCCGCTGAGCGAGCAATGTTTTACTCAGAAAAAGCAAAACCCTCCTGACTGGTTGTGCAGGAGGGTTACAGGGTGCCTCGGGGGGGACTGCTTTCCTGTGGAAAGCTTCCTCTACCCGCTCACTTGAGAATACCACTTCAATACCCAAAGACGAAGAAGCAAAACTTCGCAGTGGGATTGCTTTTCTGACAAAAAGCTTCCCTACTCGCTCTTTTTGAAAACCAAAAAAAGAAACGTTTCGCTCGCCTCCCAAAAGAAAGCGAGCTTCCTTTTGGGAAGCCCGCTCACATTTCCACCTTTTTTTGGTTTATCCGTACCTCGGGTGGGAATCGAACCCACACGATATTGCTATCACTGGATTTTGAATCCAGCGCGTCTACCAATTCCGCCACCGAGGCGCGACAGGATGGCAAAACTAAAAAATAATTTCATTAGGGCCTTCAAAAACCAGCCGAATATGCTTTAGCAACCCAAATAAATGTATAAATTTGCACCTCCTTTTAAATGAGGGAGTTCGCGAACGTTTAATACCACCACAAAGGCAATGTCCTACACGGTACCGGAACCAAAAATTTTTGCCTGCACACAGAGCAAGGCCCTGGGGGAAGCCATCGCCAAATCCTACGGGGCAGACCTGGGCAAAGTGATTATTTCCCGATACAGCGACGGGGAGTTCCAGCCTTCGTATGAAGAATCCATCCGCGGGGCCCGGATTTTCGTAATCGGCTCCACCCACCCCGGCCCGGAGAACCTTATGGAAATGCTGCTGATGCTGGATGCGGCCAAAAGGGCTTCCGCGCGCCATATCACGGCCGTAATCCCTTATTTCGGTTGGGCGCGGCAGGACCGGAAGGACAAACCAAGGGTACCTATTGCAAGCAAACTGGTCGCCAAAATGCTGGAGACGGCCGGGGCTACCCGCATCATCACCATGGACCTGCACGCGGACCAGATCCAGGGCTTTTTCGAAAAGCCAGTGGACCACCTCTATGGGTCCACCCTTTTCCTTCCCTATGTGGAGAGCCTGAACCTGGAAAACCTGACCATTGCGTCCCCGGACATGGGGGGGTCCAAGCGGGCCTATGCCTATTCCAAAGCCCTGAGCAGCGATGTGGTCATCTGTTACAAGCAGCGGTCCAAGGCGAACCATATTTCGCATATGGAACTCATTGGGGAGGTGGAAGGCAAAAATGTGATCCTCGTGGATGACATGGTCGATACGGCGGGAACCCTCACCCGGGCAGCCGACCTGATGATGGAAAGGGGCGCCCTGAGCGTGCGCGCCATCACTACCCATGGCCTGCTTTCCGGAAATGCCATCGAAAAAATTGAAAAGTCCAGCCTGGAACAACTCATCATCACGGATTCGATCCCGGTTCAGACGGACAGTGCGAAAATAAAAATATTGAGTTGTGCAGACCTGTTTGCCGATGTGATGCACCGGGTCCACCACAACACCTCAATAGCTTCGAAGTTTATACTCTAGAATATTAATTAAACATCATAATGAAATCAATTACAATCAAAGGATCAGAAAGAGAAAGCGTGGGCAAGAAAGCGACCAAGGCCCTACGTAATGCTGGACAGGTTCCTTGCGTGATATACGGAGGGGAAACGCCATTGCACTTTTCAGCAGATGAAATGTCGTTCAAGGATTTGGTGTACACTCCAAACGCCCATACGGTGGTTGTGAAGATGGAAGATGGCTCCAAGATCAGGGCGGTGATGCAGGACATCCAGTTCCATCCGGTAACGGACCGGATCCTGCATGTGGACTTCTACCAGTTGTTCGATGACAAGCCCGTCACCATGGAAATCCCCGTGCGCCTCGAGGGCAACTCCCCGGGTGTCCGCAACGGAGGAAGGTTGTTGTTCCGCAAGCGCAAGCTGCTCATCCGTGCCCTTCCCGATAACCTGCCCGACATCTTCAACGTGGACATCTCCAAACTGAAGATCGGCCAGAACATCTCCGTGGAAACACTGAAGAATGACGATTTCACCATCCTCCATCCGGATAGCACCGTGGTCGTGCAGGTCAAAACTGCCCGTACCGCCGTTGTGGTTGAGGACGATGAAGAGGAAGAAGGAGCTGAAGAGGCTGCCGAAGTGGGAGCCGAAGCCCCTGCCGAGGAGTCGAACGAATAGTGTGATTCACTCGAAATCAAAAGCGCCCTTGCCTCCCATGGTGAGGGTGCTTTTTGTATTTTAGGCAAAAACGCGGGCATTGAATACCTGGCTTAAAAAACTGTTTTCGAAAGCGGAACAGGATGTTGAAGCAACCGATCCCATGAAAAAATTCCTGATAGCCGGCCTCGGCAATGTGGGCCCTGAATACGCCCATACCCGCCACAATATCGGATTCCAGATCCTCGACCAGCTCGTCAGGGAGGAGGCTGCAGCCTTTGAGCCCGACAGGCTGGGGGAGATTTGCCGCGTAAAACTGAAAGGGCGGACGCTGGTTTGCCTGAAACCGTCTACCTATATGAACCGGAGCGGCAAGGCGGTCAGGTACTGGCTGGACAAGGAAAAAATCCCCATCGAAAACCTGCTGGTGGTGACGGATGACCTCAACATCCCCTTTGGCACGCTTCGGATAAAAACCAGGGGGAGCGACGGGGGGCACAACGGGCTTAAGGACATTCAGGCGGTTCTTGGGACCACTACTTATTGCCGGTTCCGATTCGGGATCGGATCCGACTACGCCAAAGGCCAGCAAGTGGATTATGTCCTGGGGAACTGGAGCGGGGAAGAGCTCCAGGCCATGCCCGGACGACTCGAACGCAGTGCCCAGGCCATCCGGTCCTTTGTGCTTGCCGGGCCTTCCCTTACCATGAATACCTTTAACGGAACCTGATTACAGCACGCGGAACGAGCTGAGGTTGGACAGGGAGCTGTTGCCCTGCCCGTCCAGGGTGCGGACCTGCCAGAAATAGACCACCCCACGGGTAACAGGCACCAGGAGCGTCTCTTCCCCGGCACCAAGGGTGGCGATCCTGTTCAGGGCGCCGGCGTCGGGGCCAAAAAACACCTCACAGGATTCCTGGTCATTCTCGGGGTCTGCGAGCTCCCATTTCAGGAGGACTTCCCCGTTTGGATCCGGAAAAAGGGAGCTTCCCGCCTCTGGCTGCAGGAGCAGTGCAGGGAAAGGGGGATAGGAAATTGCCGCCCCTGCGTTGTAAAATTGCCAGAGCGCACTTAAAGATTCCTCCCCGCTTGACTGATTGACGGCCCGCACCTGCCAGGTGTACGGGGCGCCCTCCTCCAGGATGAGGCTTGTGCTCAGGGCCTGGGTGACGCGCCGCTGACTGCTGGCCGATCCCAGAAGGGTTACCACTATCTCGTATTCATCTGCATTGGTGGCCGCCTCCCAGCTGAAGGTCACCTCGCTCCGGTCACCGGCCTGCGGGATCCCCGTGATGCACAGGGAGTTGTTTTCGGGAAAAACCAGGTTGACCTTCCCGGGTGCACCCCCCGAATTGTCATCGCCGCTACAGGCCGCCAGCAGTGCCGTCCCGAGAATGGAAATCACACTCTTTTTCATTCCCTGAATACTTTACGTGAAAAACTCAGTTCGCCCTGCACAATCTCGAAGAGGTACAGCCCGGTGGGGAGTCCTGAAAGGTCCATGCGGAACCTTCCGGACTGCACAGGCCCTTCCCGCCTGCGCACCAGGATCCCGGAGGCATTGAAAACCTGTACCCTCACGGGTACCCCGGTCAGCGGCAACTGGATTTCCACCGCGTCCCTGAAAGGGTTGGGGGAAACCAAAGGGCCGTCCGTTCGGAAAAAAGCCTCCTCAAAAGCCCCTTTGCAGGCCGGTACCCCCTCAACCCTCAGCCGGTTAACCCCGGGCTTGAGGTCCAGGGTCAGCAAGGGGCCTTTCACCTGCCGGGCTTCCCCGTTGAGGGTGACTTCAAAAAGTTCAGAACCTTCAAGCACCAGGGAGACGGACGAAGCATCGGGAGCCAGGGCCGACAGCACACTGATCGGATCCGGACTGCCGATACGCACCTGATAACAAAGGGGTTCATAGCTGTTTGTGCCCTCGGTCCCCCCGAGGCATACCTCATAGGACCCCGGGCTGAGGTTGCTGGCCGTATAGGTCCGGGCAAAGGTGTCGGTAATAACCGTCCCCGGGCCCTGTACGGATATGCTGTAGTCGAAGTCAGAGGCCGCTTCGACCACGATTTGCCCATCGGCCGCGCCGATGCAGGTTTCACTGAAAAGGGTTACATCAAACTGGGATTCCGCAAACCGGAAGACCTGGCACCCGTTTGCGTCCACCTCGGCCCCGGGCGGGGTTCCCAGGCAAAGGTCGTCCCCGTCGTCGTACACCCCATCGGCATCCGCATCCGGCCGAAAGGCCCCTTCGACACAGAGCTCCAGGGAGAACTTGTTCAGCCTTCCCCCGTCTGCAGGTGCCGTATCCTCAATGGTCAGCACCCATTCCCCGAAGCTGGATTCCCCCGAAAAGGCCCTCAGGGAGCCAAGCGGCCGCACGAGGCCGGAAATGGCCGGGTCCTCCCCACAAATAAACGGGGGGGCGTCCGCGTCGAACGTGGCATCGATATTGTCCCCCTCCCCGCAGGAATTGGAGACCAGGTTGATGGTCGTCCCCGATGGGGAGGTGAGCCGGATCACCAGGTCCGAAACGAAGGAGTGTTCCACGTCAAGGGTGACGCGCACCCCCAGCACGGGGCGGTCATCGGCCACTGCAATGGTAGAGGTAATGGTCGGGGTGCCTACCGAGCTTATGGTAATGGGAAGGTTGGGGGCATCGCTTGTCCGGCATTCCGAACTGATGGTCGTAAATGAGAAGGCAGGCGAGAAGGCCCCTTCCCCACAGGACGTAACCGGACGGATGCGCCAGAAATACACGGTATTTTCTGTCAGCCGGCCGGGCTGGTACCGATCGCTGTATACCCGAATCGCCGCCACCGGACTGCTAAAGGAAGGCTCCGTGGCCAGCTCCAGGTCGTAGGCGGACACCAGCGGGTCCTGAACCCATTGCAGCTCGGGCTGCAGGTTCACATCCACAGCTGAATCTGAGGGAAAACTAAGGACAGGGGGGGCGGTTCCGGGGTTTGCAATGCGCAGGGCCAGGGGGACGCTGATACGGGTATCCCCGTCCGAGCCCGCTACTTCAAAGGCATAGGATCCCGGGGGGATCCCTGCCGTATCCGAAATCCCGAGTTGTACGCGGGTCCCTGTTTCCCGTACGCTTTCAACCGAAAATACCGGGGTTACTCCCGCGGGGAGGCCGCTGACCTCCAGGTCCACCGGGGCATCGAAGCCCGCAAAGGTTTGATAGGTGAACTCAAAAAGGGCGTCGGACCCCTGGCAGGTCTCCTGGGAGAGTGCGTCAAAGTAGAGCAGAAAAGGTTGCCCGGCCACTTCAAAATCACTGCTGTTTACTGCAAAGAAAATATTGTCCGAAGCCCGCACCATAAACCGTCCGAAGGAAGTGAAAACCCTCGGGACCTGGACCATTGCAGAACCTGTGTTCGGCAGGCCCGAGGCTACTTTCAGGGGAAAACTAAGCCCTCCGTCCGCCGAGAGGTATACGTCGACAAGCTGGGCATTTACCGGGGCGTTGTCCGTCCCGGCAACGTCCCAGCCCACTGTCTGCACGCTGCCCATGGCGTATGTACGCGGCGTGGCCTGGGTCAGCAACCGAAACGGCCCGGCACCCTCTTCTACGCGGACTTTTACAAGGTCAGACGCCAGCTGGCCCCCACCAGGGCTATTGTCCCTTACGGTAAGTGCAAAATTAAGATCGCGTTCCACGGTACTTACGGTTTCCCAGGCTGAGCCGGTCTCCGGGCTGGTCTGCACCAGGTCCCCGGTGATTACCCGGCTGAGCCTGGGGAAATACCGGGCGGAGTCCGGGGTGGGCCGAAGGGACCTGAACGTGGCCCCGGCCGCGTTTTCGGGCCCAAAATTGGCCTGGTTCACCACCCCGTCATCTATTTGTTCCCAGGTGAAGGTGAGCACATCGGCCGGGTCCGCATCCCTGGCCGACCCCTGCAGCACAAAAGCGGTTCCCGCGGGGATCCGGAAATCCGGCAGAGGGGTGACTTCGGGGGGGGAATTCTCCAGGGGGATGGTCGCCGCGCAGGAGGTGGCGGCTACATACTGGCTGATCTGGACAATACTGAAGTAGTGAAAATAATCATCGCCGGAAGCCTGCACGTCGTTCTGTTGCGTAATGCCGGCATACCCCATGATAGTGGATCCGCTCCCCGGTTCTGCCTGCACCCCGGTCCCCTCACTCTGGAAAGACCAGGTGTGGTTGGCC
The DNA here is from genome assembly GCA_964624565.1 of uncultured Robiginitalea sp. Lineage (GTDB taxonomy): Bacteria > Bacteroidota > Bacteroidia > Flavobacteriales > Flavobacteriaceae > Robiginitalea. Next base: position 11,525 of record CAZUZE010000021.1, on the reverse strand, counting down.
CCGAACTGGTGCCCCATCTCGTGGGCGACAAAATCGAGGTCAAAGCGGTCCCCTTCCGGGTTCGGGGTTGACGCAAAGGCACTCCCTTTCCGGGAATCGATACAAACGGACCCTATGGCCCCGGCATTGCCGTTTTCGTTGCCCTTGTGGAAGAGGTGGCCGATATCATACCCGGCCGGTCCAATTTCGCTGGTGAGCACGGTTTGGACTTCAGAACTGAAGTTTCCCCCGAACGGATCCGTGGCCGGGTCCAGGTATATGACCCGGTCCGTTTGGTCGATCAGTTCGAGTTGAATGGCCAGATCGCGTTCAAATACCTCGTTCACCCGCGTTACGGTGGCGTTGATGGCGGCCAGGGCGTCGACGACGGTCCCCCCATGGTACTCTGCATATTCGCCCGTGGTGGCTACCGCCAGGCGGTACGTCCTCAGGAGCCGGTCGTCTATTAACCGGTTCGGGGGTGCCCCGCCAGGGAGCTCCTTTGAGGCCCCGGCCTCCGTTTTGCATTTCCACCCCTGAAGGGAGGGCTCCAGTTCCTCACGTGAAAACAAGAGGTAGCGGTCAGGCTGGTTCGGGTCCGGCTCCAGGTACAGGGTCCGGGAGGTTCCGGGGTCCACGATCATGCCCTGGAGGCCCTTGTGCGAAAGGCTGAAGCGAATATGGGTTCCGCTGCCGTCGGTGGAGTACCCGATATAGGATCGTATCCCGGGATAGCGGCGCTGCAGCGCTTCGGCCATCACGGACCGCTCCGAAACCCGGAATGGAACAGGCTTCCCGGAAGCATCCGGAAAGGAGACGACCACATCCTGCCCCCGGCTTTCCTGCAGTTTTTGGAGCTGGTTGCGCAGGGCCGCTTCCCGAAGGAGGAAGGTCCTGCCCCCTTCATTTTTCAGCATCTGGCCCGAAAGCGTTTCCCGGCCAGGGGTGATTTGACGTTGTTCCCAGAAAATACCGGCCTCCTGCGCGAGGGACGTAAACCAGAAAAAAAATAAGGGAATTGAAAGAACAAGACGTAACTTTGTCTTCATCAACCGGTATTTGTACACCAAAAATACGCTTTTTATTATTTTGTATTTGTGTTAACCGTCCAAGGTCTTCGCTATTACGATAATCCGAACCCAAGTGTGGTGACCATCGGAACCTTTGACGGGGTACATGTAGGTCACCGGAAAATCCTCGAAAAGCTTATTGCCGATGCCCGGGAAACAGGACTGCAATCCGTGCTCCTGACTTTTTTTCCGCATCCCCGGATGGTCCTCCAGAAGGACAGTACCATCAAACTGCTCAATACCATAGAGGAGAAGACGGACATCCTCAGGGACATGGGCCTAGATGCCCTGGTGGTCCACCCTTTTACCAGGGAGTTTTCAAGGATGTCTGCCACGGAATTCGTGCGGGGCGTCCTGGTTGAAAAACTAAGGGCCAAAAAGGTAATCATTGGCTACGACCACCGTTTTGGGCGCAACCGGAATGCGAACATCAACGACCTCAGGAATTTCGGGGCCCTCTTTGACTTTCAGGTAGATGAGATCCCGGCCCAGGAGATCGATGCGGTTTCGGTCAGTTCCACCAAGATCCGAAAGGCCCTTGAGGCGGGGGACCTGGAAACTGCCACGACCTACCTCGGGTACCCCTATATATTGTCCGGACGCGTGGAAAAAGGAAAAGGCCTGGGAAGGGACCTGGGGTTCCCCACGGCCAACCTGAACATCGCGGCCGATTATAAGCTCATCCCCGCTGCCGGTGTCTATGCGGTGCGGTCGCGGATTGGGGGGCAATTGTATTTCGGCATGATGAATATCGGGACGAACCCTACCGTGGACGGCAGCCGGCAGCACATCGAGGTACACTTTTTTGACTTCAACCAGGACCTCTACGGGAAGGAACTTCAGGTGGAATTGCTGCACCGCCTGAGGGACGAGCGCAAATTCGACTCCCTCGAGGCACTCAAGGCACAACTGGGGCAGGATCAGCGAATGGCCCGCTCCCTGACCGAAAAGCGATGATTTCCAGGATCCTTTTCTCCCGCATGGACAACAGCCCGCTGATCATCTTCCGGATATTCTTCGGGATCCTGATCAGCCTGGAGAGTTTTGGGGCCATCCTGACCGGATGGGTGAGACGTACCCTGATCGAACCGCAGTTCACCTTTACCTTCATCGGTTTTGAGTGGCTGCAACCCCTGCCGGGAAACGGGATGTACTATTATTACCTCCTGATGGGTTTCACCGGGATCCTGGTGACGGTGGGCTACAGGTACCGCCTCAGCATGGCTGCTTTTACCCTGCTCTGGACCGGGACCTACCTGATGCAAAAAACCGCCTACAACAACCATTACTACCTCCTGGTGTTGCTCTGTGTGCTGATGTGCTTCTTCCCTGCAAACAGGGCATACAGCGCCGATTGCAGGCGGAATCCGGCCCTGCGGTCCGACCAGATGTACACCGGGGTCAAATGGGTCATCGTCCTGCAGCTTTTTATCGTGTACACCTATGCGGCCATCGCCAAACTCTACGCGGACTGGTTTGATTTTTCGATTATCGCACAACTGATGGAGCCCCGGAAGGACTTCTTCCTGATCGGCCCGTTTCTGCAACTCCCCCTGGTCCACAAGGCCATCGGGGTATTCGGGATCCTTTTTGACTTGCTGGTGGTGCCCCTCCTGCTCTATAAACCTACCCGCAAATGGGCGCTGATCGCCTCGGTCTTCTTCCACCTCTTTAACTCCGTGGTATTCCACATCGGGATATTCCCCTATTTGTCCCTTGCATTCACCGTCTTTTTCTTTGAACCCGAAACCATTCGGCGCCTCTTTTTTAAGCGCAAACCCGTCCCGGAGCTCACCCCCTTCTCCCCTCCTGCTGCGGCACCCTGGATCACTGCGGTCCTCGGCGCCTATTTTATGACCCAGCTGCTGCTGCCTATCCGCCACCATTTCATTCCCGGGGATGTGCTGTGGACGGAGGAAGGGCACCGCATGAGCTGGAGGATGATGCTCCGCACCCGCAGCGGGAACATGCAGTTCAGGGTAGTCGACAAGGCCACGGGTGCGGGTGAAATGGTCCCCCTGCGGGACTGGCTGACCCCGAAACAGCGGCGGAAGGTGCAGTCCTACCCGGATTTTGCCTGGCAGTTTGCCCAAAGGCTCAAAAAACACTATGCCGATCAGGGTAAAGAAGTGGCTGTCTATGCGCAGGGAACCGTTCGGGTCAACCGGCGGGACGCGGCCCCCCTGATCGATCCTGAGACCGACCTCGCGGCAGAACCTTGGGACCCCTTCCGGCACCATGGGTGGATCCTGCCTGAACCCGGGGAAAAATAAGCCCGGAAGACCCGTTAAGTATAAGGGAGCACCGTTTTATCCATTGTTAGATTGTTCCTACCTTTACCACGCCAAAACCAATAGCATGCTTCCTTTAAACACCATCAGGGAAAATTCTGAAACCATCGCCAGGGCGATGGACAAACGCGGATTGGATGCCCGCCCCATCCTTTCCCGGATTCTCGATTTGGATCAGGAGAGGCGAAACCTGCAAACCCGCCTGGACCAGACCCTGGCAGAGGCAAATGCCGCTTCCCGAAGGATCGGGGAGTTGTTCAAAGCAGGAAAAGGGGAAGAAGCAGCTGAACTCAGGGAATCCTCTTCCCGTCTGAAAAACCTTTCAAAGGAGCTTCAGGAACAACTCAACACGGCGGCCGATGCCCTGCAGGAATCCCTGTACCTGCTGCCCAACACGCCCCATGAGCTCGTCCCCCCGGGACAGGACGAAACAGACAACGAAGTGGTTTTCCAGTGGGGGGATATCCCGGAACTGGGCGCAGACGCCCTGCCGCACTGGGAACTGGCACGGGCCTATGATTTAATCGATTTTGAACTGGGGGTGAAAATTACCGGGGCCGGCTTTCCCGTTTACAAAGGCAGGGGAGCCCGCCTCCAGCGCGCCCTGATCTCGTATTTCCTGGATCGGAATACCGAAGCGGGCTACCAGGAATTGCAGGTGCCGCACCTGGTCAATGAGGCCTCCGGGTACGGCACCGGGCAGCTGCCCGACAAAGAAGGCCAGATGTACCAGGTGCAGGAGGACAACCTGTATCTCATCCCGACTGCCGAAGTCCCCGTGACCAACCTTTTTCGGGATGTCATCCTCGAGCAGGCCGAACTCCCGGTGAAGTACACCGCCTATACCCCTTGTTTCAGGAGGGAGGCAGGGAGTTATGGCGCCCATGTGCGGGGGCTGAACCGCCTGCACCAGTTCGACAAGGTGGAAATTGTCCGGGTGGAAACCCCTGAAAATTCCTACAGGGCCCTGGACGAGATGGTGGCCCATGTGAAATCGCTGTTGGAGTCCCTGAACCTCCCTTACCGCATCCTGAGGCTGTGCGGGGGCGACCTGGGCTTTACCTCAGCCCTGACCTATGATTTTGAAGTATATTCCACGGCCCAGCAGCGCTGGCTGGAAGTCAGTTCGGTTTCCAACTTCGAAGCCTTCCAGGCCAATCGCCTGAAACTCCGCTACAGGGAAGGTGCTGAAAAACCGAAGCTGGCCCATACACTCAACGGAAGTGCCCTCGCCCTGCCGAGGATTCTGGCCGGGCTCATGGAAAATTACCAGGAAGCAGGCGGGATCAGGATTCCCGGGGTTTTGGTCCCCTATACAGGTTTTGACAGGATCACCTGATGGGTGCACCCGGCCGCTGCGGGATTCCCAAGGGGCCCCCGAATCGCAACTTAGGCAGACAAGTTTGTATCTTTGTGGAAATACCTGTCCTTGAAAACCCCGTTTGCCATCGTATTATTCCTTTTTTTGGCGGCCCCACTCTGGGGGCAGGAGGATTTCCTGGCCAATCAGTACTATAACGACGGGGACTTCGACAAGGCCCTGGTTTATTACGAAAAACTTGTGAAAACGAGTCCGCGCCGCACGGACTACGCCGAACAGCTCGTGCGGTGCTACCAGCAACTGGAACAGTACGACAAGGCCGTTTCCTTTCTGGAAGGGCGCATCGGTTCCGGGGCCGCCAGCCCTACCCTGTATATCGATCTGGGGTATACCTATCAGCTTATGGGGCTTCCTGAAAAAAGGGAACTGGCATTCCGAAAGGCTATGGAGCTGCTGGAGTCAAATCCGAACTACGGCTCGGTCATCGGATACAAATTCCAGCAATACACCCTGCTGGATAATGCGCTCGAGGCGTACAGGAGGTCGATGGAACTGAACCCCGAGCTGGACTTCAACACCCAGATCGCCCGTATTTACGGGGAAAAGGGGGAAGTTGCCTTAATGTACGAGGCGTATCTGGACCTGCTGGCCGAACGGGAATCCATCAAACCCAATGTCCTGAGGGTCCTCCAGGGGTTTGTGAGCCCTGATCCCGGGGACGAGAACAACCTGTTGCTCCGCAAAGCCCTCTTGACCCGCGCCCAGAACGACCCCAATCCCCTGTGGAACGAACTCCTGAGCTGGCTGTTTACGGAACAGGGACAATTCGGGAGCGCCCTCAGCCAGGAAAAAGCCATTTACCGCAGAAAGGAAGGCAGCAACCTGGACCGCATCGTCAGCCTAGGGCGGATGGCAGAGGAGGCCTCCGACCTCGAGGCGGCCAGGGACGCCTTTGAGTATGTTGAAAATGAAAGCGCGGACCCCATCACCCGCCTTAACGCCAGGCTCCACCTGATCGATATCGGGCTTATGGAGGAGACCTCCCCGAACCTCGGCAGGACGCAGAAAGAATACGAATCCCTTCTGGCCCTCTATGGGTACGATGCCGCCACCATACAACTGCAGATCAGCTACGCCAATTTCCTGGCCTTTCGCATGGACCAACCCGGGGAAGCTATCGAGGTCCTGAAAAAAAGCCTCCAGCAACCCCTGTCGAACTACTCGGAAGGGTATGTGAAGTTAAACCTGGGCGATATCCTTGTGTACTCCCAGCGCTTCAACGAAGCCCTGATCCTCTTCACCCAGGTCCAGAAAGAACTGAAGAATGACGTCATGGGACAACAGGCCCGATACAAGGTGGCACAGACGAGCTTTTACAAAGGCGACTTTGACTGGGCCCTTACCCAGCTCAAGGTGCTTCGCAATTCCACTTCCCAGCTCATCGCCAACGATGCCATGCAGCTGAGCCTGGTTATTTCGGACAATTCCCTGGAGGATTCCACCCGCACCGCCCTGAAAAAATACGCCCGGGCCGACCTGCTCACCTATCAGAAAAAGGGCCCTCAGGCGTTGGAAATCCTTGAGGAACTGCTCGAAGCCCACAAGGGGGAGAGGATCGAAGATGAAGCCCTGCTGATGCAGGGGAGGCTCCTGGAGGAAACAGGGGACTACTCCGGGGCCCGCCTGAGCTACCTGAAGATCACGGAGTTCTACGGATCGGACATCCTGGCAGATGACGCCTATTTTGCACTTGCCGAACTCTATCGCACCAAACTCGGGGAGCCTGAAAAGGCCATGGAGCAGTACCGGGAAATTATTTTCCGTTTTCAGGACAGCTATTATTTCCCCGAAGCGAGAAGGCAGTTCCGGATACTGAGGGGGGATCCGGTCAATTAATCCGTCAAGCATTTACAAATGTATATCTATAACGTCACCATCAATGTAGATACCGCCATCCAGCAGGAATGGCTGCAATGGATGACCCGGACCCATATTCCCGAGATGCTGGGGACCGGAAAATTCAGTTCTGCGAAAATCTGCCGTGTCCTGGTGGAGGAGGAAACCGGGGGGGTCACCTATGCCGTGCAGTACCAGACCGATAGCAGGGAGCTGCTGCAGGCCTATTACAGGGAGGATGCAGACCGCATGCGCCGGGACGGGTTCGAGAGGTTCGGGGAAGCCTTCGTGGCCTTTCGCACCGAACTGGAAATAATCAGCGAACACGGATGAAACACGGGCGGAAGGGTGCCCCTAAAGGCAATCAACAAAGAGACGGGAGGGAGCGCTCAGCCGTGCGGCCCAAAAAAGAGCTCGGCCAGCATTTCCTGAAGGATCCCTCAATCGCCCTTCGCATTTCAGAAACCCTCGCGTTGTCCGAAACGTCCAATGTCCTCGAAATAGGGCCCGGAACCGGGGTCCTGACCCAATTCCTGCTCGAACGCCAAATCCGGCTGATCGCCGTGGAACTGGACCGGGAATCGGTGGCCTTCCTGAAAAGCCGGTTCCTCCCGGCCCTCCCGGAAGCATCCAGGGACCGGATGCTGGGCGTGGTGGAGGCAGATTTCCTGAAGATCCCGCTGGAACCTTTGTTTCAGGGCGAACCTTTTGCCATCACAGGCAATTTCCCCTACAATATTTCTACCCAGATCGTCTTCCGCATGCTCGAACACCGGGACCGCATCCCGGAATTCAGCGGCATGTTCCAGAAGGAAGTGGCAGAACGGATTTGTTCCGGGCCCGGAAGCAAAGTGTACGGCATCCTCTCCGTGCTTGTACAGGCCTTTTACAGGGCATCCTACTGTTTTACCGTGCCCCCGGAAGTCTTTGACCCGCCACCGGCTGTATCCTCGGGCGTACTCCACCTGGAGCGCCGGGAAGACCGGCAATTGCCATGCGATGAAAAGGTTTTCTTCCACGTGGTCAAAACAGCCTTCAACCAGAGGCGGAAGACGCTTCGCAACAGCCTGAAAAGCCTGAATCTCTCAGAGAATCTAAAAGAAGATGCTATCTTTGACAGACGCCCGGAACAATTAAGTGTCCCCGAATTTATTACCCTGTCAATGAGAATCTCGAATGACGCCCTTTAAGCTTACGGAAGAGCTGATCAGTACCATTGAACAGCTCATTGATGCCAAGGACAATGCTGCCCTCCTCACCATGATGGAGGAATACCACTATGCAGACATCGCCGAGGTAATCGATGAGTTGAACGAAGACCATGCGACCTACCTGATCAAGCTGCTCGACAGCGAAAAAACCTCCGACGTGCTCACCGAGCTCGACGAGGACGTGCGGGAGGCCATCCTCGGGAACCTGTCCTCACGCGAAATCGCGGGGGAGCTGGAAGAGCTGGACACGGATGATGCCGCGGATATCGTCGGGGAACTGCCCAAGGAGATCGTACAGGAGGTCATTTCGGAGATTACGGACCGGGACCACGCCCGCGACATTGTCGACCTGCTGCGGTATGACGAGAATTCAGCCGGGGGACTCATGGCCAAGGAGCTCGTCAAGGTCAATGAAAACTGGAATGTGCTCAATTGCGTCAAGGAAATGCGGCATCAGGCCGAAAATGTCACCCGCGTGCACTCGATCTATGTGGTGGATGACGAGGGGCTGCTCAAAGGCCGGCTTTCGCTGAAAGACCTGCTGACAGCCTCCATGACCGCCCATATCCGGGACGTCTATATCCCCAAGGTGGATTCGGTCAACGTGAATGAAAAGCCCGAAGAGGTCGCCAAGATCATGTCGAAATACGACCTGGAAGCCATTCCGGTTGTGGATGAGATCGGACGCCTGGTCGGGCGGATAACCATCGACGACATCGTGGATGTCATCCGGGAGGAGGCCGAGAAGGACTACCAGCTCGCGGCCGGTATTTCGCAGGATGTCGAAGCCGATGACAGCATCTGGGAACTCACCAGGGCCCGGCTCCCCTGGCTCTTTTTGGGGCTGGTCGGGGGCGTTGGGGCCGCCGGGATCATGGGGGGGTTTGAATCGATGATCAGCAACCACGCCATCCTGTTTTTCTTCACCCCCCTGATCGCCGCCATGGCGGGAAACGTGGGGGTACAGTCCAGTGCCATTATCGTACAGGGCCTGGCGAACGACGACCTCAAAGGCAGCATTTCAGACCGGCTGTTGAAAGAACTCCTGCTGGCGACCCTCAACGGGATCATCCTCTCCGCTGCACTGCTGCTTTTCACCTGGGCCTGGAAAGGGAATTTCCCCACCGCCCTGGCAATTTCCATTTCCCTGATAGCCGTCATCATAGTCGCCGGCATCATCGGGACCTTTATCCCCCTGTTCCTGCACAAAAGGGGCATCGACCCGGCCATTGCCACCGGCCCGTTTATCACAACGAGCAACGATATTTTCGGGATCCTTATTTATTTCTGGATCGCCAGGATCGTCCTCGGCATCTGAAACCGAACATGTCCAACCTGAATTTTGCGAACGCCACATGATGAAAATACTCCACCTGGATGAGAACCACCCGTTGCTTCTGGAGGAATTCGAAAAAATGGGTTTTGAGAACGAACTGGATTATACGAGCCCCCGGGAAGCGATCCTGGAAAAAATAGGAGCCTACCACGGGCTCGTCCTGCGCAGCCGGCTGCCGGTGGACCGGGCCTTGCTCGAGCGGGCCACCTCCCTGCGCTTTATCGGGCGGGTGGGGGCCGGGCTGGAGAATATCGATGTGGACTGTGCAAGGGAATTGGGCATCTTTCTGGCAGCAGCCCCCGAGGGGAACCGGGATGCGGTAGGGGAACACGCCCTGGGGATGTTGCTCGCCCTTTTCAACAAACTCTGCACCGCCAATGCAGAGGTGCGCCGGGGAATCTGGAGGCGGGAAGCCAACAGGGGCCTGGAGGTCGGGGGAAAAACCGTCGGCATCATCGGGTACGGGAATACGGGAAAAGCCTTTGCAAAGCGCCTCAGGGGCTTCGGGGCGGAAGTGATCTGCTACGACATCCTGGGGGGGGTTGGAAATGAGGATGCCCGGCAGGTCGGCATCCTTGAATTCCGCAAAAAAGCCGATATCGTCAGCCTGCACGTACCCCAGACCCCGGAGACCACGGGCATGGTGAATTCGGAATTCATCGGGGCCTTCCACAAACCCTTCTGGCTGCTCAATACCTCCCGCGGGAATTGTGTGGTTACCGACCATCTGGTAAGCGCCCTGGAGGAGGGTCAAATCCTGGGGGCAGGCCTCGATGTACTCGAGTACGAAAAGGCCTCTTTTGAATCCCTGTTCCGGTCGGAGCAGGTGCCCCCGGCCTTTAAATACCTGATCGAGGCCCCCAACGTGTTGCTGAGCCCGCACGTCGCGGGGTGGACGGTGGAAAGCAAGGAAAAACTGGCGCGTACCATCGCGGAAAAGGTTAAATCCCATTTTCCGTATCTTTCGGGGGATTCCCGCCAAAAGGGGATGTAAAGCGCATCCATGAAGTACGAGGCAGACACCCCGGAAACGTATATAAACCAGCTCCCTGAATCTCGGCAGGAGCCCATGCGGCAGCTCAGGCAATGCATCCTTGAAAACCTGCCCGTGGGGTTTGAGGAGGCGATGAGTTATGGGATGATAGGGTACGTGGTGCCGCATTCCAGGTACCCCGCAGGATACCACTGCAACCCGGAACTCCCCCTTCCCTTTCTCAATATCGCCTCCCAGAAAAACTATGTCGCCTTTTACCACAGCGGGATCTACGCAGACCCGAAACTCAGGGCCTGGTTTGTGGAATCCCACAGGGAGCGCCTCGGCCGAAAGCCGGATATGGGGAAGAGCTGTATCCGCTTTAAAAACCCCGAAGCCATCCCTTACGGGCTGCTTGCGGAGCTCTGTGGGAAAATAAGCGTATCCGACTGGATCCGGTGCTATGAAGAACAGATTCGCAGATAGGGCCGCCCTTACCGGGCAAGGGGCAGGTTCGGGGAGGTACGCCATAGAGAACCCCCGCCGGGCCTTATCGTTGTTGACCCTGGCCTTCCTTGTCCTCACCGGGGCAAACGGACAACGGGACAACAGGCACCCGATGTTCAGCAGGGACACCCTGTTCCAGACCCTTTCCCAGCGGTGGGAACTGGATTCCGAAAATTACAGGGGCAACTTCAGGATCACCCCCTACAAACCCACTTACATCCTCTTCGCCCGCTGGACTTCGGACACCAATAAACAGCCCACGAGCCTGAATCCGGACTATTCGGTGGAAACGCCGGTCGATTTAAATACGACCGAACTGAAATTTCAACTGAGTTTTAAGACCAAAATTGTCCGTGGGCTGCTTTTCAACAACCTCGACATATGGGCCGCCTATACGCAAAAATCGCACTGGCAGGTCTATAATGCAGACCTTTCGCGTCCCTTCCGGGAGACGAATTACGAACCTGAGCTCATCTTCAACTACAGGATGAATATCCCTGTTTTCGGCTTCGACGTCCGGATGGCCGGGCTCTCCCTTACGCACCAGTCCAACGGGCGTTCCCTGCCGATTTCGCGAAGCTGGAACCGCATCATCTTCCATCTCGCCATGGAACGGGAATACTGGCAGATCTACCTCAGACCCTGGATCCGGTTGAACGATTCGGAGGATGAAAACCCAAAAATCACGGATTATTACGGGCGGATGGAAGGGATCGTTTCCCACCAGTTCGGGAACAACCTGATCACCCTGGAGGCTACCCATTCGCTGCGTTTCGGGGAGGACAACCGGGGGAGTTTGCGGGTGGGCTGGTCCTTCCCGATTGACGGCTACCTCCGGGGGCACCTGGAGGTCTTCGAAGGCTACGGGGAGACCCTTATCGATTACAACCACAGGCAATTCACCATCGGCCTCGGGGTTTCCATCATCGAATGGCGCTGAA